>NZ_JAHKSN010000009.1 GCF_018863415.1 Deinococcus aestuarii
GGGGCGGGCGGTCGCTCTGGGTGCCGGGGATGACGGCGGCCTCCATCGCCTTGTCGGTGGCGCGGGGGGCGATCTCACCGAGGGCGGCGATGCCCCGGCCCCCCCCGCCGACGAAGAGGTCGCGGGTGGGCGTCACCGCCGCGTGCAGGATCGCGCGGGCCACCGTCTCGGGCGCGTAGACCGGCGGGACGTGCTTGGGCTCGACCTCCAGATAGTTGCGCGCGTGCAGGGGAAAGGGCGTGTCGATGGGGCCCGGCTTGATCAGGGTGACGGAGACGGGCGCCTCCTCGTCCTCCAGCTCCATGCGCAGGGCGTCGGTGAAGCCCTTGACGGCGTGCTTGGAGGAGGCGTAGAGGCCCTGGAGCGGGAGGGAACGGTCGGAGACGACGCTGCCCACGTTGATGAGCGCCCCGCCGCGCGTCTTGAGGGTTTTCAGCGCCTCGCGCGAGCCGTACACCAGGCCCCAGAAGTTCACGTCGAAGAGGCGGCGCATGTCCTCCACGCTGAGCTGTTCGAGCCTCCCGTACATGCCGACGCCCGCGTTGTTCACCCAGGTGTCGAAGCCGCCGAAACGTTCGCGCGCGACCTCGGCGATGCGCGCCACGTCCTCCTCGCGGCTCACGTCCGCCACCACGTGGATGGCCTGCCCGCCGTCGTCGGTGATCTGCCAGACGAGCTGTCGCAACGCCTCCTCGCTGCGGGCCGCGAGGACGAGGCGGGCGCCTTCCTTCGCCGCCATCCGCGCCGTCGAGAGCCCGATGCCGCTCGACGCGCCCGTGATCACGATGACCTGCTCGTTAAGGGGCTTGAGGTTGATTTTCATGGGCAACTCCTTGGGGTGGGGCGAGAGGGTGCAGGCTCACTCCTCCCTGAGGAAGGGCGGGGGCCTGACGGGTCCGTCACCGCAGCAAAGCAGACCCGCCATGAGGGCACGGGCGGCCCGCCTAAAGACCGCCATCATGATCCGAGGGTAAAGGCGCTGGGGAGGCTCTCCGGGCGCGTGAACGGTCCTTTATGAGATGGGGGCGGGGGCTGAGGGCTCTCTAAAGCGGCTTCAGCGGCCGTTGAGCGAACCTCCAGAGGGTGAGGTGAGGGGGGTTTGCCAGGGAGCAAACCCAGCCAAATGCGTCCATGAGCGAAGAGAAGCAGAAGACGCTACCCGCCCAGCAGCAGAGCGACCGTCCCGGCCACGAGAGCGAGATGGACCCGCAACCCGTGTACATCAAGCCCGACTACAAGGCCGCCGGGAAGCTCCAGGGCAAGGCCGCCATCATCACGGGCGGGGACAGCGGCATCGGCCGGGCGGTCGCCGTCCACTTCGCAAGGGAGGGCGCCGACGTCGCTATCGTCTATCTCGACGAGTCGGAGGACGCGCAGAAGACGAAGCGGCTCGTCGAGGAGGCTGGGCAGAAGTGCCTGACCATCGCGGGCGACGTGGGCGACCCGCAGTTCTGCCAGCAGGCCGTGGGGCAGGCGGTGGACGCCTTCGGACGGCTCGACATCCTGGTGAACAACGCCGCCGAGCAGCACCCGCAGGAGAGCCTGACCGACATCAGCCCCGAGCAACTGGAGAAGACCTTCCGCACGAACATCTTCGGGTACTTCTACATGGCGCAGGCGGCGCTGGAGCACCTGAAGGAAGGCTCGACGATCATCAACACCTCCTCGGTCACCGACTACAAGGGCAGCCCGCAGCTCATCGACTACGCCTCGACGAAGGGCGCCATCGTGGCCTTCACGCGCTCCCTCTCGATGCAGCTCGTTGAGAAGGGCATCCGGGTGAACGGCGTGGCGCCGGGCCCGATCTGGACGCCGCTGATCCCCTCCACCTTCCCGCCCGAGAAGGTCGAGACCTTCGGTGCCGACGTGCCGATGGCGCGGCCCGGCCAGCCCGCCGAGGTGGCGACCTGCTTCGTCTTCCTGGCGTCCGACGATTCGAGCTACATCAGCGGCCAGATGCTCCACCCCAACGGCGGCGAGGTCGTCAACGGCTGAGGACGGGACTCGACCCCACGGGAGGGCGACGGGCAGAGGCCTGTCGCCCTCCTGCCCGTCGCCCGCGCCCCGACCGTTACTGATAGCTCGCGGTCCGGAGGCCGTTTGCCACGGTCATCTTCACGTACATCCCGTTTTGCGCGTGACGGCCCACCCGGCATAGAATCAGATACGTCCCGGGCCGGTTGGCGGTGAACTTCGCGCCCTCCGCCGCTCCGGTGGGCAGGACCACCTTCGTCGCGGCGTCGGGAAAGGCGAGCCGGGCCTGGCCGGTGTTGGCGGGCACCGCCGCGCCCGCGACCACCGCGAAGTCGTGCGGCATCCGTCCGGCGTTGCTCAGCCGGACCTCAATCGTCCACCCGAGCGGCACCGTCAGCGTCTTCTCGCCCTTGGCGTCTCCGTTGTAATTCAGCCCGTTGTTGTGGCCGCCCTCCCCCGCCACGAAGTTGACCTGCACCGTCTTCGTGTCGGCGTTCGTGGTCACGACGGGTCCCATCGTCGGCTGGGCGGTCGTGGTGCCCGAGGTCTGCGCGAGAGCGGCGGTGGCGAGGAGTGAGGCGGCGAGCGCGAGTCGTTTCATGGTCTTCTCCTGGGAGGGTGGGGGACGGGCAGGGCGACTGGCGAGGCGGGAAACGTCACCGCCGGGAGGGAGGGGGCCGGGTTCTCGGCACAACACGTCGGGGAATGGTGGCTCCAACCTACCCGCCGGGTCCTGCGGTGGGAATGGGAGAACCGGACGGCGGCATGTCTTTTTTTCCGGCGGGCGGGGGTAGGCCCGGCGGTCACCCACGCCCGGGCCGAGCCTCAGCGCGGGGGGGCGGGCCGGGCGCGCTCCCCCTCCCGCAGGTGCCGGGCCAGCCACTCGGCCGCGTCCTCGACCACCGCCTGCGGAACGCTGTGCCCGCCGTCCCACCAGCGCAACTCCTTGGGCTGACCCGCCGCGTTGAAGAGCCGCTCGGCCTGCTCGGGGCGGATCACCGGGTCGTGCCGCCCGTTCACCATCAGGAGGGGGCAACCCGCGAGCGAGCGCGCGGCGCGCGGGGGGTCCACGATGGCGCGGGCGACGGCGGTGAGCGGCGTTCCCAGCGGCAGGTCGCCCCCCGCCGCGAGGACGAGCGCCCGGACCTCACCCGACCGCGCGGCGAGGGTCACGCCCAGGAAGGAGCCCAGCGAGTAGCCCACCACCGCCACCCCGTCCGGGCGCACGGCGGGGTGCGCGCGCAGATACTCCACCCCGGCCTCTCCCTCGCGCAGGGCCAGCCGCCACAGCCGGGCGACCTCCAGGGGGTTGCGGAGGGACTGCAACTCCAGCGGATTGCCGCGCGTGCCGTGCAGCGGCAGGTCGGGGGCGAGCGAGGCCACCCCGCGCCGCAGCAGCGCCGTGCCCACCGAATCGGCCATCACGTCCCCGCGCGAGGAGTAACCGTGGAGCAGGAGAGCGGCGGGCACCCTCACCCCCGGTGACACGCTGGGCAGGTGCAAGACGGCGGGCACGGACACCCCGCCCACCTGCAAGTCGAGGCGCAGGCGCGTGCCGCCGGGAACCCGGGTTTCGTCGCGGAGGGTGGAGGTGGGCGGCATGGGGCAGAGGGTAGGGCGGGCGGGCACCGCCTTCCGTGACGGGGTTGCCGAAGGCGGGCGGGGGATACAGTTCGCCCATGGGGGCATGGGCGCGGCGCCCTGCTCCCTCTCCCCTCGTGGGAGAGGGTTGGGGTGAGGTGGCGTGTGACCCGCTCGCCCACTCAAAAGGTCCAAGGGCTTTTCGAGTGGCTCTCGACGCCGTGCCCGCTCACTCCCACCCAATCTCCCCCCTCAGAGGAGGAGTTTTGAGCGCTCAGTGGAGCGAGCTTTCGTCCATTGGGCATGGATCACAGCCTGTCCATGCCACCCTGAGACGAGATGCTCCAACCCGACGACAAGGCAGGACACCCCCCGGAAACCTGGCACGTCTACACCGACGGCAGCAGCAGGCACGAGCGGCGGCAGACCTTCAGCGGGTGGGCGGCGCGGGCGGTGCAGCCGCAGACGCGGCAGGTGCGCCAGGTCAGCGGGGCGGGTCCCGGCGGCGATTCCCTGGGAGCGGAGACGACGGCGATTCTGGAGGGGCTGCGGCTCGTTCCGGCGGGCGCATCGGTTCTGCTGCACAGCGACCTCGACCCGGCGCTCCTCCTGACCGTGCTGGAGAGCGGCCCCGGGGAGGCGGCCCGCGCCCACCTGCGGGGCGTGGACGTTCACCCCATCCTGCGGCACACGGCGGCCCACCACCGCGACATGCACGACGCCGCCCGAGCGGCGGAAAGGGAGGCCAGGGAGGGCGCCTCACTGGGGTCCGCTTCCCTCCCGAACGCTGTGCAGGACGCGCAGTTGCAGGCCCGCGCGGGCCGGACGGACGCGGTGGAGACGAGGGGACCTGTGCGGCGTCTGCCCGGCCTGACGGGGCCGCTGCGGCTGTGGGTCCGGGGCGTCACGTCCGGTCGCGCGGCGGGGAGCGGACGCACGCTCGTCACCCTGACACTGGACCTTCCAGACGTTCAGGGCACCGGGCCGACCGAGACGGCGGCGCTCGGGGACGCGCTGGAGGGGATGCTCCTTGCCCTCACGCGCGGCACCCTGATCCACCTTCAGGTGCCGGAGCGGTGGCGGGAGGCGGTGGCGGCGGCCATGGCAGGGCACGGGGCGGTGCGGGTCGTGCCGGAACCGGAAGAACCCACCCCTCCCGCAGAGGACGGCTGAGGCTGAGAATTCAGAAGGGCGAGTTGGGGAAGTAGAACCGGGCCGCGTTCTCCTTCGTCACGAGCACCGAGGGGATGATCGTGCTCGCCTTCATGGGCGTGCCCTTCATGCGGCTCTCGACGGTCAGGCGCATCGCGTCGGCGATCATGCTGGGCGGGTAGGTGACGTTGGCGGTGATGAGCTTGTCTCCCCCGTCCATCACCCGCTTGACCATCTCCTTCATGCCCGCGCCGCCGAGGACGAGGCGGATGTCGGTGCGCTTCGCCTGCCCGATGGCGCGCAGCACGCCGACCGCCATGTCGTCGTCGGAGGCCCACACCGCGTCAATCCTGGGGAAGCGGGTGAGGTAGTCCTGCATGACCTTGAAGGCGTCGTCGCGGTTCCAGTTGCCGTAGCGGGCGTCGAGAATCTTGACCTTGGGGTTCTTCGCCACGGCGGCGCGGAAGGCGTCGTTGCGCTGGTTGTCGATCACGGTAGGAATGCCGCGCAGGACGACCACGTTGCCCCCGTTCGGCCCGAGCTGCCGCGCGACGTACTCGCCTGCCACCCGCCCGAAGCCCGTGTTGTCTCCCGCTACATAGGCGTCCTGCGCCTTGGGATCGGTCAGGCCGCGGTCCACCACCGTCACGAACACGCCCCGGTTTTTCAGGTTGGCGACCGGGCGGGTCAGCGGCGCACTCTCCTGCGGCAGGATCACGAGCGCGTTGATCTTGTTGACCGTGTAGAGGTCCTGAATCTGATTCGCCTGTTCGTTGGCGTCCTTGGCCGTCTTCACGATGATCTGGGCACCCGGATACTGCTTTTCCAGTTGCGCCTTCGCCTGGTTGGCGTGGTACACGACGCCCGCCGTCCAGCCGTGGTCGGCGGCGGGGATGGACACGCCGATCACCTGCTTCGTCTGCGCGAGGGCCGAGGAGGCGACGAGGGCGGCGGAGAGGAGGGCCAGGCGGGTGAGGTGGGTCATGCGTGAACTCCTGTCGGGGCGAGAGGCGGAGGGCCGAGGAACGAGCGGGAATCGGACGGGGGGGCGCGTCATCTCCGCTCCCCGCGCTGGAAGAACGCGACGAGGATGATCACGACGCCCTGCACCGCCGCGTTGAGGTACACGCTGATGATGTTGGTGAGGTTGAGGGTGTTCTCGATGGTCACGAGGAGGATCGCGCCCACCACCGTTCCCCAGATACGCCCGTGCCCGCCCTTGAGGGCCGTTCCCCCGATGATCACGGCGGCGATGGCCTCCAGCTCCCACAGGAGCCCGGTGGACGGCGAGGCGCTGCCCAGGCGCGGCACGTAAAGGATCGTGGCGATGGCGACACAGACGCCCAGGAGCATGTAGGTGGCGACCTTCACCCCGGTCACGTTGATCGCGGCGTAGCGGGCCACCTGCTCGTTGCTGCCGATGGCCTGCACGTAGCGCCCGTAACGGGTACGGTTGAGGATCAGCCCGCCCAGCAGCGCGACGAGCGCGAAGACGAGAATGGGGATGGGGATGCCCAGCAGCGAGCCGTAGAAGACCGGGCTGTACCGCTCGCTCACGCCGAGGTCGAGCGAGATGGCGCCCCCCTGCGAGAGGTAGGTCAGGACGGCGCGGTAGATGCCCAGCGTCCCCAGCGTGACGATGAAGGGTTCGATCCTTCCTTTGGTGATCGTGACCCCGTGGAAGAGCCCGGCGAGCGCTCCCAGCGCAAGGGCGGTGAGCATCCCGACCCCGATGGTCGCCCACCCGGCGCCGAGCGAGGGCACGAGGTCGTTCATCACGAGGATCATCGAACCCGCAATCAGCGCGGCGAGCGAGCCGACGGAGAGGTCGATCCCGCCCGAGATGATCACGAAGGTCATCCCCACCGCGATGATGCCCGTGAAGGCCGCGCGCGTCAGGATGTTGGTGAGGTTGCTGACGCCCAGGAAGTCCGGGTTGAGGAGCGTGGCGACGAGCATCAGGGCGAGGAGGCCCAGGAGCGGCCCCAGCCGTCCCAGGCGACCGAGGAAGGACGGCCCCTCGGTGGGGCGCAGGGCCGGGCTAGGCGTGGACATGGGCGCTCCTGACCGGGCCCGTCTTGAGGCCTGTCGCGTACTGGATGACTTCGTGTTCGGTCATGTCCTCTCCCGTCAGCTCGCCGACGAGCCTTCCCGCGTGCATCACCAGCAGGCGGTGACACAGGCCGAGGAGTTCGGGCAGCTCGCTGCTGATCACGACCACGCCCTTGCCCGCCGCCGCGAGCGTGTGGACGAGGTGGTAGATCTCGCGCTTGGCGCCCACGTCCACCCCGCGCGTCGGCTCGTCGAGGACGATCGCGTCGGGGCTGGCCTCCAGAATCTTCGCCAGGGCGAGCTTCTGCTGGTTGCCGCCCGAGAGCGCGGAGGCGGTCACGTCGAGCCGTCCGGCCCGGATGTGGTACTCGCGGACCGCCTCCCCCATCCGCCGCCGCTCGGCCCCCACGTCGAGGAGGGGACGGGCGTAGTGCTCCAGCGTCATCAACGTCAGGTTGGGCGTGAGGGCGAAGTCCACCAGCAGGCCCTTCCCCTTGCGGTCCTCGCTGAGGTAGACGAGGCCAGCCCGGGCGGCGTCCCGAGCATTTCTCAGGCGAATGGGACGACCACGCAGGCGCACTTGAGAGACATTTCTAGGCCGCAGACCGAACAGCCCCTCGAAGCTCTCCGTGCGGCCCGAGCCCACCAGCCCCGCGAGGCCCAGGACCTCTCCCCTCCGCAGGGTAAACCCCACGTCCCGCGACCAGCCGGGCACGGTCAGGCCCTCCACGTGGAGCAATTCCTCGGAGCCCGGCGGCTGCCGCTCGGGGAACATGTCCTCCAACTCGCGCCCGACCATCAGGTTCGCCATCTGCGCCTGGGTCAGCTCGCGCGTCTCGTTGCTGGTCACGTACGCCCCGTCGCGCAGGACGGTCACCCGGTCGGCTACCCGCTCCACCTCGTCGAGCTTGTGGCTGATGTAGAGGATGGTGACGCCGGAGTCGCGCAGGCGGCGGATCAGAGTGAGCAGCGTGTCCGTCTCCCGCAGGGTGAGGGCGGCGGTGGGCTCGTCCATGATCAGGACGCGGGCGTCACGCGCGAGGGCCTTGGCAATCTCCACGAGCTGCTTCTGGGGCACGCTGAGGTCGCGCACCCGGCGGCGCGGATCGAGGGTGACGTTCAGGCGCTCCAGAGCCGCCCGCGCCCCCGCCTCCATCGCCCGGTCGTCGATCAGGACGCTCCCCGGCTCGTGTCCCAGGTAGATGTTCTGCGCGACGGTCAGGTCCTCGGCGAGGTTGAATTCCTGGTGGATCAGGACGATACCCCGTGCCTCGGCGTCGCGGCTGGAGGTGAAGTGAACGGGCTGGCCCTCCAGCAGCACGCTTCCTGCGCTGGGCGCGTGGTAGCCGCCCAGAATCTTGACGAGGGTGCTCTTCCCCGCCCCGTTCTCGCCGAGGAGGGCGTGAACCTCGCCCCGCCGCACGCCGAAGGAAACGTCGCGCAATACCTCGACCGGGCCGAAGCGTTTGGAGATGCCGTCGAACACGATGAAATCGGCATTCGTCACGGCGCGGTCCGGAAGGGCGGGGCCGGAAGGCTGGGAGCGGCGGACGGGTGGGCGGAACCGGGCAGGACAGCCATGACACCTCGGGGGAGTTGGCGCTCTGAACTTGAACGTTGAGGGAATCATAGGAGCCGCGCTGGGGCGAGTCAAACGCTGCCCTAGCTCCGGGCAGGCGTTGCAACCGGGTCCCCGAAGGGGTCCAATGTGAACATGGCCCACAACTCATCCCGAACGGTGAAGCCTCACGACAACGCCCCGCACGCCCGGTGGGCCGCATGACCCGCCGCCTGCGCATGGGCATGGTCGGCGGCGGCAAGGACGCCTTTATCGGGGCCGTCCACCGCCACGCCGCCGCCCTCGACGGGCAGATCGACTTCGTGGCGGGGGCGCTGTCGAGCACGCCGGAGAAGGCCCGCGCGTCGGGGCTCGCCCTGGGGCTGGCGGACGACCGCAACTACGGTTCGTGGGAGGAGATGCTCGAGCGGGAGTTGGGGCGCGAGGACCGGATCGACTTCGTTTCCGTCGTCACGCCCAACCACATGCACTACCCGGTGGCGAAGGCGTTCGCCCAGGCCGGGATCAACGTCGTCAGCGACAAGCCGATGGTCGTCAGCAGCGAGCAGGCCCAGGACCTGATCCGCGTGGTCGAGGCGTCGGGGGTCGTCTTCGCCGTCACCTACAACTACACCGGCTACCCGATGGTGCGACAGGCCCGCCAGATGGTGCGCTCGGGGCAACTGGGCGAGATCCGCAAGGTCATCGTGGAGTACCACCAGGGCTGGCTGGCCCAGGAGCAGGACGAGGAGGCGAACAAGCAGGCGGGCTGGCGCACCGACCCCGCCCGCAGCGGCATGGGCGGCGCCATCGGCGACATCGGCTCGCATGCGGAAAACCTCGTCTCCACCGTGACGGGGCTGGAGCTGGAGGCGATCTGCGCCGACCTCACCGCCTTCGTGCCGGGGCGACGGCTGGACGACGACGCGAACGTGCTGCTGCGTTTCCGGGGCGGGGCGAAGGGCCTCCTGACCGTCTCCCAGGTCGAGATCGGCCGCGAGAACGACCTGCGGCTGAGCGTCTTCGGCACGAAGGGCAGCCTGCACTGGCGACAGGAGGAGCCCAACCACCTGCTCTACGACACCCTCGACGGTCCGAGGCAGGTTCTCACGCGCGGGAGCCCGTATATCAGCGACGCGGCCAAACGGGCGACCCGCCTCCCCCCCGGGCACCCCGAGGCGTTCCTGGAAGCCTTCGCCAACATCTACCTCGGCGCCGCCGCCCATATCCGCGCCAGGATGGAGGGCCGGGAGCACGTGCCCGACTACCCCACGGTGGAGGACGGGGCACGCGGAGTCCACTTCATCGAGAAGACGGTGGAGAGTGCTCACGGTGAGGCGAAGTGGACGGACACGGCGTGGCGGGCAGCGCGGGCGAGCCGTTGAATCCAGGCGGCAGACCGAAAAAAGTTTGAAATCTATAACAAATCGGCCAATCTGACCGCCACTGCCGTTGTTATGCTCAGGGATAAATGAGCGTATCCGGAGGAGTTATGAACCGCAGACTGACCCTGACCGCCCTGATTCTGGCCGCGCCCGCCCTGGCCTCGACGGCGGAGGCCGCGCCCGGCTCCTGGCGGGGCACGATCTACATGAGCGCCGCGGATTACGCGCCCAACTTCCCGGGCGTGAAGAAAGAAAGCCAGCTCAAGGTCTTCCAGCAGATCGCCGACGAGTACGAGAAACTCTATCCCGGCATCAAGATCCGGTTCCACAACCAGCCCATCCCCGACACGAACACCATGATCCGGGTGAAGGCGGCGGCGGGCGAACTCTTCGACGTGTACTGGGCCCAGGCCTACAGCCTGAATTCCACCCTGCCCAAGGGGGTGGCGGTGGACCTCGCGCCCGCTTTCAAGCAGCCCAACGCCTATATCCCCGGCAACAAGGCGTGGCAGGATGTGATGGACAAGGCCCAGCTCGCCGAGGGCCGCAACCCCAGCGGCGCCGTGTACACCCTGAGCGGCGACAAGGTGGCGTACACGATCTTTTACAACAAAGACCTCCTCAAGAAGGTCGGGATCACCAAGGCGCCCGCGACCTGGCCCGAACTCATCGCCGCGTCGAAGAAGCTCCAGGCCGCCGGGATCTTTCCCATGCACGCCGTGCCCGCCTACCCGTGGTGGAGCCGCCACTTCCTGACCGACTTCTACAGCAAGGACTACGCCAAACTCACGGGCTACGACGGCCTGCCCGGCCAGTCGCCGCTCGACGAGGCGGTGGCGATTCATAAGGGCATCCTGACGCCCAAGGACGACCGCTTCATGTCGTGGTGGCCGGTGATGAAGCAGTTCACCGACACCTGGCCGAAGGACTACCTCACCGCCGACCCGGCCAAGAACTACGACGCCTTCCAGGACTTCGTGGGCCAGAAAGAGGCGATGCTCTACGAGGGCAGTTACAAGGTGCGCGAGATGCTCGACGCGGGCGTGAAGTTCCCGGTGGGGGCCTTCAACTTCCCGAAGCTCTCCAAAAACGAGAGCAAGTACACGACCGGCGTGAACACGGCGAACGCCTACTCGGGCACGGGCGGCTTCCAGTTCGCGATGAGCACGCCGCTCGCCAACAAGACCATGCGTGAGAAGGGCAAGCCCGAGGCGGTGCTCGACTGGATGCGCTTTTTCGGAACGCCGAAGAACCTCCAGCGCCTGACCACCGAGCAGGGCACCTACGCGCCCACCTGGCCCGGCACGAGCGTCAAGCTGGCGCTGAGCAACTTCGACTCCGGGGCGATCACGTCGCAGATCAAACTGCCCGAGCGGTCCATCGGGGCGCAGACCGCCTCGGCGAACCTGGGCTGGGTGGACATGCAGCGCATCTTCGGGCTGTACCTCAGCGGGAACATCACGCTCGACCAGGCCAAGGCGCAGGCGCAGACGGTGCTCGACCGAGCGGCGCAGGACTACGCCCGCAAGAACAAGGTCGACCTCTCCAAGTACTGAGGAGGCAGGCTCCCGCATGAGTGACCGTCCGTATCTGCTCACGACCCTGAGCCACACCTGGCCGATAAGCCGGGCCGCCTGACGGCAGGCCGGGAGGGACGCCCACGCGCGCCTCTCCCGGCCTGCCCCTTTTGCCCGAGAAGGAGACACCATGACCGCCGTGCCCGGTTTTCGCCCCGGCTCCTCCCCCCGGCGGGACACCCTCGCCCGGTTGCGCCGGGGCTGGCCCGCCTACCTCTTCCTGCTGCCGACCCTGCTGCTGGTCGGGTACTTCTCGTACTACCCCGCCTACATCGCGGTCACGCGGGCCTTCACCGACTGGGACGGCCTGAACGTCCCGAACTTCACCGGAGTAGAAAACTTCCAGCGGGCGGTCAGCGACCCCGTGATGGGGCAGGCCACCCTGAACATGGCGATCTGGGTGGTGCTGGGGCTGATCCTCGCCCTCTTGCCGCCGCTCCTGATCTCGGAGCTGATCTTCCACCTGCGCGGGCGGCGTCGGCAGTACGCCTACCGGACCCTCTTCGTCATCCCCATCGTGATCCCGTCGCTGGTGCTGCTGCTCGTGTGGGGCAGCTTCTACCGCAGCGACGGGTTGCTCAACACCCTGCTGGGCTCGGTCGGGCTGGGCGGGCTGCGGCACGACTGGCTCAGCGACCCCGGCACGGCGCTCTACAGCCTGATCTTCCTGGGCTTTCCGTACGTCGACGCCTTCAACTTTCTGCTGCTGTACGCGGGGCTCCAGGGCATCCCGCAGGACGTGTTCGACGCCGCGAAGATCGACGGTGCGACGGGGTGGCGGCGCGTCTTGAGGGTCGACCTGCCGCTGCTGCGCCCGCAACTGGGGCTGATCGCCGTGCTCGCCATCATCGGGAACGTCCAGTACTTCATCAGCCCGCTGGTGCTGACCTCGGGCGGGCCGGGCTTTGCGACGACCGTGCCCGCCCTGCTGATGTACTTCACGGCCACGCGGGACGGCGAGTACGGCTACGCGATGGCGATTGCCGTGCTGCTGATGATCCTCGTCGTCGCGCTGACGGGCCTCTCACGCTGGATCAGCCGGGGGTCGAGATGACGGCCGGGCCGCGCCGCGTGGGCCTCACGCCGGGCGAGATCGTCCGCCAGGCGGTGCTCATCCTCTTCGGGCTGCTCGCCCTCTTCCCGCTGTACTTCAGCCTCGTCAACTCCTTCAAGGACCGGGTGCAGTACGCGGAGAACCTGCTCAACGTCCCCTCCACGCTCCACCCGGAGAATTACGGGGTGGCCTGGACGCAGATTCAGGGTCCGCTGCTGAACTCGGTGATCGTCACGGTGACGAGCGTGCTGGCGACGCTGGTGCTCGCTTCCCTGAGCGCCTACGCCTTCGCGCTGATGGACTTCCCGGGGCGGCACCTGCTGTTCGGCGTCACCTTCGCCCTCCTGCTCGTGCCGGAGTTCCTGACGCTGATTCCGCTGTACGTGCAGATTCGCAACCTGACGCTGCCGAGCAACTACCTGGCGATCATCCTGCCCACCATCGCCGCCGGGCAACCGTTTGCCATCCTGGTGCTGCGGGCGGCCTTCGAGGCGATCCCGAAGGACATGCTGGAGGCCGCGCGGCTCGACGGGGCCGGGCACCTGCAACTGCTGCGCCGCATCGTGCTGCCGATCAGCCTGCCCATCCTCATCAGCGTGGCGATCATCCGGCTGATCCCGGTGTGGAACGAGTACCTGCTCCCATCGCTCGTCCTCGACGAGGCGCACCGCACCCTGCCCGTCGCCCTGGTGAGCTTCCAGGGGGGAGGGGCCGCCACCGCCGTCACCCCGAACTACGGGGCGCTGATGGCCTCGTACGTGCTCTCGGCGGTGCCGCTGCTCGTGCTCTTCGCCTTCCTGATGCGCTACTACATCCAGGGGGTGACGAGCGGCGGGGTGAAGGGGTAACACCGAGCACCACAGGAAAAGGGCCCGGCATTCCACCGGGCCCTTCCCGCTTCCTGTTTTGCCTGGACTCAGCTTCCGGGCAGCGCCTTGGCCTCTTCGAGGTGGCGGGCCACGGCGGGCTGGATCTTCGCCGCGTAGGCCAGAGCCTGCTGATCCTTGCCGACGCTGCGGTAGGTCTCGATCAGGTCGAGGGTCATCTGGTGGCCGCCCACCTGCACGTTCTTGTACGCCGCGTCGAAGGCCGCGCCCGAGAGCGTGGTCAGGCGGTTGTACTGGAGGCGCTGGTCGGCGCCCGGCTTGTCGGCGATCCGCACGCCCTTGGCGTTGGCGAGGGCCCGCAGCTCAGCCTGTGCGCGGGTGTGCTCGGTGATCATCTGCTGGGCGTAGGCGCGCACGTTCTGGTTCGTGCTCTTTTGCAGGGCGAGCTGCGAGGTCGTGATCTCGGTGAGGTTGCTCATGCTCGCCACTTCCATGAAGAGCACGTCGGTGTCGTTCGAGACCTGCGCGGTGGTCACCGGCCCGACGGGTTGCTGACCTTCGGCGCCCCCGGCGAGAGCGGCGGGAATCACGAGACTCAGGGCGGTGGCGGCCGTCAGAAAACGTTTTTGCATGGTGGTCCCTCCGTTGTTGAACTTCCTCCAGTTTGGCAGAAGGTAAGTCCCTGTAAACTCGTCCCCCTTCATACAGCCGTGAGCCCCTCCAAAGAGAATCTTGAATTCATCAGTGGACGTAGGAAAAGCTACGGTGGTAACCAGACCTTTGTTATGACACCACCCTTACGGAAGAGCTTTCCCCGGTTGATCACCGAAACTTTGTAAGAAGTCGTAGTTTTGCTACTGCCGTCTGAAGATGTCTTGGGCGAAAGGCCACACGAGGTCGGGCACGCTTGCCCATGCTAGGCGCATGAAACCCATTTCTCCGCGTCTGCACGGCATCATCGATTACGTGGCCTGCGGCACGATGGTCGCCGCGCCCTCGCTGCTGGGGCTCAACGGCGCCGCCCGCACTGCGTCGTACGCCTTCGCGGGCACGTACTTCGTGATCAGCGCGCTGACCGACTATCCCCCCGCCCTGAGCCGGATGATTCCCTTCCCGCTCCACGGCAAGATCGAGCTGCTGAGCGCACCCGCGCTGGCCGCCCTGCCCTTTGTGGTGGAATCGTTCAAGGGTTCCAAGGAACGCGCGTACTTCCTGGGGCTGGCGGGTGTCGTGCTCGGCGCCTACAGCCTGACCGACTGGGAGGCGGACCCGGACGCCTGACGGGAAGAGAATGAAGAAGCAGGAGGCCGCCTTCGCCGCAGCCTCCTGCTCGTATCGACTCCTCCCCGTCAGTCCTTGAGGCGATACACCCGCACGTAGTCGAAGCGGGTGGTGAAGCCCGCCCCGCCCATCGAGACGAGGCCAATCTTGGCCTGTCCGAGGGTGTGGGTCCAGGTGCCGCCGCGCGTCCAGTTCACGCCGTCGCGGCTGGAATAACCCGTGTAGGTCTCCTCGTTGCCGCTGGCCCGGCGCACGACTCGCAGCCAGGTGTCGCGGCCCGGCGAGGCGAGGACGGTGTTACCGTAGCGGGGATAGCCGGTCGGAACGACGTCGACCTCCTTGGCGAACTCGATCTGGCGGGTGTTGAAATTGGAGAAGACGGCGACCTTGAGGAAGCGGTTGTCGTCCCCGTACAGGATGAGGCCACCCTGCGAGTAGTTGAAACAGCACCCCTCGTCGGGCAGGTTGATGCTGAGCTTGACCTCGACGGCGTAGTTCCCCGCCGGGGCGTCCTGGGTCAGCACGGAGGCGGTGTTGCTGTCCACATACAGGTCGGCGGACTGGGTGTCGAAGCGGAAGGTGCCGTCCTCCAGTCCGGCGACGCCCGCAGCGGGCGGGCGCACCCACGTCCAGCGTGGGGCGAGGGTCGCCCCGGTGAACTCGTCGCTGTAGGCATCGAGCTTCTCGCCCACGGCGTCGTCCGCGAGCACGGGCGAGGCGGGAGCGGTCTTCTCGCCGGGCTGGGCGGCGGGGGCAGGCATCGGCTTGTCGGATGCCCAGGCGCCGCCCCGCACGGTGGGCCAGCCGTCCACCCAGTCCACGGGGTCGAGGAGCATCGGGCGCTTGTTGATGTTCCGGGTCACGTCGAGGTAGGGGTCGGAGCGGTCGATGGCGTGGTAGGCCGTCCAGTCGCGCCCGGCGGCGTCCTGGAAGACGACGTTGTGGCCGGGGCCGACCCAGCGGTTGCCGTTCATGCTGATCACGGGGGTGCCGCCCACCCGGGGGTCCAGCAGCGACACGCCGTCCCGGTCCACGAAGGGCCCCGTCGGGCTGGCCGAGCGGCCCACGAAGACGCTGTAGCCCGTCAGCGGCCCGCCGCAGCAGTTCGTGGCGGAGGCCATCAGGTAGTAGTAGCCCTCGTGCCGCACGACCTGGGCGCCTTCGTAACGGTTGTCGAGGGCGACCTCGCGTTGGGTGGCCGGGTCGGTCCGGAGCCCGTCCTCGCTGAGCTGCCGCACCGAGATGCCGCCGAAGTAGCTCCCGTAATACATCCAGCGGGTGCCGGAGGCGTCGGTCAGGACTTCGGGGTCGAACACCCAGCGCCGCCCGTTGGGGTCCGCGCCGGGTTGGGGGGCGGGCTGCGGCTCCACGACGGGCGCGCCGCTGTCTGTCCAGGGGCCGGTCGGCGTGGGCCCGGTCGCCACCCCGATGGCGCTGCCGCCCGCCTTGGTGTCGGAGGCCGTGTAGTAGAGCAGGTACCTGTCCCCCTGCCGCACCACCTCGGGGGCCCACAGGCCCGCGTCGTCCTTCACCCAGCTCGGCTTCGTCGTGAAGGCGTCGCCCACGTACGTCCAGTTCACGAGGTCGGTGGACTTCGCCATGCTGATGAGGTGGAAGACGAGGTTGCCCTGCGCGTCGCGGTCCTGCGCGTTGTGCGGGTCGGTGGTGCAGTAGAGGTACCAGTTCGAATCCGCCCCGCGCAGGATGTCGGGGTCGGCGCAGGACTCGACGCGGGTGCCGTCGGCCTTGGTGATGGCGGGCGGGTTGGAGTAGGTGCGCCCGGTCTGAGGAGGCTGGAAGCGGTCACAGCCCGAGAGGAGCAGGGCGCCGAGGACGGAGGGGGCGAGCAGGGCGGAGCGCAATCGGGCGGGACGCGTCATTCGGACCTCCGGGGGAATGGGAAGGCTCAGCTCAGGGGTGGACCGGCTCGGGCAGCGCGGACGGCACTCCGCCTTGCCACCGCAGCGGCGCGGCGTGAAGTTGCCGCTTCGTGCGTTCCTCGTTCCAGGCGTGGAAGATCAGGATGTCCTCGCCCCCGCCCTGGGTGACGCTCGCGTGGCCGGGGCCGCGCAGGTGTCCGGCGGTCCGCAGCACGTTCGCGCCGGGACTGGGCTCCGTCCACGGGCCGAGCGGGTGCTCCGCGACCGCGTGCCCCACCCCGTAGCTCTCGTTCGTCCACGCGCCGCCCGAATACAGCAGGTGATAGCCGCCGCCCCGGTAGAGCACGAAGGGGCCCTCGAGCGTGTGCCAGTCGTACACGGCGCCGTACATCGTGCGCGCCCGCTGGTAGATCTGCCAGTCCCCGGTCGCGCGCAGGATCGTCCGCGCCCCCTCCAGCCGCGTCATGTCTTGCAGCTCGGCGGCGGCGAGCACGGTGCCGGGGCGGTCGGTCGTCAGGTCGTCACGCGCGTAGAACAGCCACCACGAGCCGTCGGGCGCCCGAAAGGGGTGCGGGTCGATGGCGAAGGGTTCGTCCGGCGTCATGTTCACGCCGAGGTCGGTGAAGGGCCCGAGTGGATCTTGCGAGGTCGCCACCCGCAGGTGGTGTCCCTTGTCCCCCTGCCCCACCGAGTAGTACAGGTAAAAGGTATCGCCTTGCCGCGCGACTTCCGGCGCCCAGTAGTCCTGCTCCTCCGGGGTCAGCGGCTCCAGCGCCCCCCCGTGCGAGGTCCAGTGGACGAGATCGGTCGAGGACAGCACCTCGAAGGCCCGTTGCCCCTCCCGCCCGTTGAGGCCGGTGCCGTAGGCGTAGTACGTGCCGTCCACGAACAGCACGAAGGGGTCGGCGAAGTTGCCGGGGTAGAGGGGTTCTTGTGGGAGGGGCTCACGCATGGAGGGGCCTTTCGCGGGGGGAGACGGGGATGGTGCACACGGAAGAAGGCCGGGGTTGGATTGGAGACGGAGGGCGGTTGGAGGGCGCCTGCGGTGCCCCCCTCCCAGTCTCCCCCACGAGGGGGGACTCGTAGAGCTGCGCAGCAGAGGAGCAAGAACGCTGGAGCCTGGGCGCTTTTTCTCCCTCCCCGTGGGGGACTCGGAGAGCTTCTCGCAGGGGGCCGGGGAGGGAGCACGCCCAATGCATCCCAACCGAACAGGATGACAACCCGCTCCACCTCAAGGCGTCGGCCTCACCTGAGGCGTCACGGTCGGGCCACTCACCCGCACCTTGCCCCCGCCGAAGGTCACCCGGTCGAGATACAGGCTGCGGTAGCCCACCTCGTCCCCGATGCGCCCCGCCGTCCAGGCGTGGTAGGCGAGCCAGGTGCGCCCCGCCCCGTCGGTGACCACCGTCTGGTGCCCCGGCCCGGCGACCGTTCCCTTGCTCACGAGGATGGGGTTCTCGGGCGCCTTGCGGTAGGGCCCGGTGACCTTCGAGGCGGTCGCGTAGCCCACGGCGTACAGGTCGCTGTCGAACGGCCCCGCCGAGTAGAGCAGGTAATACACGCCGCCCTCGCGGTGGAGGGTGGGCGCCTCGATCACGTTGCCCTCCCAGAGCTGGAAGTTCTGGATGAGGGCCGTCTCCCTGCCGGTGAGCCGCAGCCCGGTCGCGTCGAGGGGCTGGAGGTAGATGTTCGTGGCCTGATTGCAGCAGTTGCCGTCGTTCTTCCACAGGAGGTAGAGCTTCCCGTCCGCGTCGCGGAAGGGGCTGGCGTCGATGCTGCCGCCCTCGCCGAGCTGACAGACGAGGGGACCGCCCGGCGCGGGCTGGAAGGGCCCGGCGGGGGCCGCCGAGGTCGCCGCGCCGATGCACTGGCGCCCGCTCTCCTCGTGCCAGGCAGTGAAGTACAGAACGTACCTGTTCCCCACCCGCGCCACCTCGGGCGCCCAGGTGCGGCCCAGCTTCGCCCAGCCCGGCAGCGTGGGCATGGCGTCGCCCCCCACCTCCCAGCGCACGAGGTCGCGGCTGACCGCGTGGGGCACGTTGGCGCTGGCGCTGTTCGTCGCGTAGGCGTGGTAGGTGTTCCCCACCTTCAGGATGGCGGGGTCGGGGAAATTCTGGTCGAGGACGGGGTTCTTGAAGATGCCCGTGGCGGTCGTGGCGGGCCGGGTCGCCGTGCCCCCACTCCCCCCCGCCAGGGAGGAGGCCGGGGCGAGGACGGCGCCGAGCGTCAGGGCGAGGGCGAGCCGGGCCGTCCTCACTCCTTCATCCCGGTGGTGGAGAGGCCCGCGATGAGGTAGCGCTGGGCGAGCAGGTAGGCGATCAGCACGGGGACGCTGGCGATGGCGGTCGAGGCCATCAGCTTGCCGTACTCGGTGACGTAGCGCTGCGAGAAGGTGTTCACGCCGACGGGCAGGGTGAGCTTGTCGAGGTCGGTGATCACGAAGGTGGGCCAGATGAAGTTGTTCCACGAGCCCATGAAGGCGAAGACCGCCAGCGTCACCAGGGAGGGGATGCTCAGCGGCAGGATCACGTGCCACAACACCTGAAGGGAGTTGGCTCCGTCGAGCCGCGCGGCCTCCTCCAGCTCCCTGGGCAGCCCCATGAAAAACTGCCGCAGCAGGAAGACGCCGAAGGCCCCCGCCAGCCCCGGCCAGATCAGCGAGTGGAAGGAATTGATCCAGTCGAAGCGGATCATCATCAGGTACGACGGGATCAGGGTGATCACGCCCGGAATCATCAGCGAGCCCAGGATGAACCAGAAGATCGCGTCGCGGCCCGGGAACCGCATCCGCGCGAGGGGATAGGCCGTCAGGGCGCACAGGGCGACGTGGAGCACCGTGTAGACGGTCGCCACGAAAAAGGAGTTCCACATCCACCGCAGGATGTTGCCGTCCGGCGAGGTCAGCACCTCGCGGTAGTTCTCCAGGGTGGGGCGGGCCGGGAACCACTGGGTCGGCGTGGAGATCACATCCGTCTCGGGCTTGATCGACGTGGTGATCATCCAGTACATCGGCGCGAGAAAGACCAGGGCGAGCAGGCACAGCAGCAGGAAGCGCGGCACGTCGCGCGGGCCCCGGCGGGGCGGGGCGCCCCGCGTGGTGGCGACCGCCGGAAGGTCACGGGCGGGGGCGGCCATCTCAGGTCCCCTCTCTGGCGTCGCGCGCCATGATGCGGAATTGCAAGACCGTGAAGATCAGCATGGCGAGCCCGAACATAAAGGACATCGCGGAGGCGCTGGCGAACTGGTTGTTGGTGAAGGCCTCCTCGGTGATGTACTGGATCGCGCTCTGGGTCGTGCGGTTGGGCCCGCCGTTGGTGATCACCAGCGTCTGCCCGAAAAGCTGGAAGCTCGCCAGCACCGTCGTCACGAACACGAAGAGGGTCACCGGCCCGAGCAGCGGCCAGGTGATGAAGCGGAACTTGGGCCACGCGGTCGCCCCGTCGATCTCGGCGGCCTCGTACAGGCTCTGGGAGATGTTGCCCAGCGCGGCGAGGTAGAGCGTCATGTTGAAGCCGATGGTCCACCACAGCGTCCCGACGACAATCGGAACCCAGGCGAGCCCCTCGGTGGAGAGGAAGGGCAGCGGCTGCATCCCCAGCAGATCGGTGCGCACCGCGTTCACGAGCCCGATCTGGTTGTCGAACATCCAGCGCCACAAGATGCCCATCACCGAGACGGTCAGGATGCCCGGCAGGAAAAACACCGCCCGGAAAAAGCTGCGCCCGAAGATGGGCCGGTAGAGCAGCAGCGCGAGCCCCAGCGACACGGCCACCAGCAGCGGCACGCTGACGACCGTGAAAAAGCCCGTGTTCAACATCGAGTTCCAGAAAAACTGCGCCTGCGGGGTGCTGAAGTCAAACAGGTTGCGGTAGTACTCCAGCCCCACGAAGGGCCGCGTCTCGGCCAGGAGGTCCCAGCGGTGCAGGCTGACGAAAAAGCCGTACCCGACCGGATACACCACGAACACCAGAAAGAGCAGCATGAAGGGCAGCAGGTACAGGTACGGCGTCAGCCCGCTGTTCTCGAAGCTGCGCCGCCGCCGGGGCGGAACGTTCTCACGCGGCAGGCTGAGGCTCATGCGCGCCCCCGCTGGGGGCCGGAGGCGAAGGGCGGCCGCGAATGCCGGGGAAGGGGACATTCGCGGCGGGGGGCGCGGCGCGGGGTCGGGGACGTCATCTCGGGCACCTTCTCTTTCTGCGGGGAGGGCGGCGGGCCTCGGGGCGGGGCGGCTCCTGGGGAGGTGAGGAGGTGAAGGGGCGCCGGTCACGGGCGCGTCCACTTCGGACGTGTGGGGCTCGTCCTCCGTTTGCATCCGTGACCGGCGCGGGTGGGTCTGTTCAGTCGGCCTGCCGCTCCGCCCTTACTGGAAGGACTTGCGGGCCTGCGTGATCTGCTTGTTGGCCTCGCTGACCCCGGCGTCCAGGGCGGCCTTCACGCCCTGCTTGCCGCTGTAGGCGTTCGCCCAGGCGTTGTCGAAGGGCGCGAGCACCTGCCCGCCCCAGGGAAAGCCGCTCGTGGCGTAGATGCTGCCGAGCTTTTCGAAGACGCCCGCGATGGGTCGGCCCTCGAACTTCTTGTCGCGCGCCACCACGGGCGACACGGGCAGGCTGCCCGCCTCGGTCCAGGTCAGGTTCTGGGCGGGGGCCGTCATCCAGTTCATGAATTCCAGCGAGGCGCGGCGCTTGTTGGCGTCGTACCCGGCGCGCTGGCGGGGCAGGGTGAGGTGGCTCGATCCCCCCCACGCGGCGTCTTTCTGGCTGCCGATGCGCGGCACAAAGGCCACGCCGAAGTTCATCTTCTGCTGCTCGAAGCGGTCGGTGTACCACTGCCCGCTGGGGAAAAAGCAGACCTTGCCCTGGCTGAAGGCGGCGAGTTCGGCCTCCTCCGTGCTGTTGGCGCGGGCCACGCCGTGCTTTTGTACGAGGTCCACGAGAAACTGCACCGCCTCGACCGCCTGCGGGGTGTTGAAGCTGGCGTTGAGGCTCTTGTCGACCAGCGAGCCGCCGTTTTGCAAGATGGCGGCGTAGGCGAGGCGCGAGCCCACCCAGTTGTTGTACAGGCTCATGCCCCAGGTGCTGAGGTTCGCCTTGTTGAAGCCCGCCTGACCGGCCTTCTTGCCGCTCGTGTCGGTCGTGCACTGCTGGGCGGCGCGCAGGAGTTCGGCGCGCGTGGTGGGCACCTTGGTCACGCCCGACTTCTGCATCAGGTCTTTGTTGTAGAACATCACGTACGCGACCGACGAAATCGGCACCCCGTAGGACTTGCCCTCGTAGTTGGCCGTCTGGAACAGCGGCCCGTAGTAGCGCGACTTGTCGATGCCCGCCGCGCGCATCTCCGCGTCGGTCAGCGGCGAGACGGCCCCGCGCGCGATGAAGTTGGTGATCTGGTCCTCGTTGATCACCACCACGTCGGGCGCCCGGCCCGAGGCGACGAGCGACGGGAGCTGCTGCCAGGTCGTGCCCCACGGCTGCGCCTGCCCGCGCACCTGGATGTTGGGGTGGGCGGCGTTGAACTGCTGGATCAGCCGCTCCATCACGGGCCGGTCGGCGCCGGTGAAGCCGTGCAGGAAGGTGAGCTGGACCTTGGGTCCGGTGTAGGCCGACGGGGTGGAGGACTGGGCCCCGGCCGAACCGAGGGCGAGCAGGGTCAGCAGGGCGAGGCGGCCTGAGGCTGGAATGCGTTTCATGAGACCTCCAGGGTCAGAGAAGCCGCCCCCGAGAGGGGCAGCACGGTGGCGCGGGCTAGACATCGGGCAGGCACGTGGACGCCTGAACGTTTATAGGGGTTTCCTTGCTGGCAGGGTACACCGCCCCCCGAAGGCCGTCAAATGTGCTCTCCCACGCGTTGACACCTGTTCAGGCCGTCTGAGACCGCGTTGCCGGAAGGGGTGGCCGGTCCCCGGCGCCGGGTCCCCCTACCCCGGCCGGGGCGCGCCATGACCTCCATTCCGGGAGAGCGTCCAGGCGCGGTTTTTCCGGGGCGGGTGGTCGGCGGGCGCAGCGGCCCGCGCCGCCTCGGTTCTCACGGCCGTGCCGGTGAGGCACCGGGGTCCATGAACAGTTGTTCAACCCCCTGCGGGCCCGGCCGGGACGAGCAGCCACTCAGGCGCCGGGTTGACTCCGCGTTCCCGGCGCCCTTACTCTCCCGGCTCAGGAAGGGGGAGACGTTATGGGCATGCTGGAGGGCAAGGTCGCCTTCATCACCGGGGGCGCGAGCGGGATCGGGGCGGGGACGGCGCGGCGGTTCGCGCAGGAGGGGGCGCGGGTGATGATCGCCGACGTGCAGGCGGAGGAGGGCGCGCGGGTGTGCGACGAGATCGCCCGCGCGGGTGGGGAGGCCGGGTACGTGGACTGCAACGTGAGCGACCCGGAGGCGGTGCGCGCGGCCGTCGCGGCGACCGTCTCGCGGTTCGGCGGGCTCGACATCGTGTTCGCCAACGCGGGCATCAACGGGGTGTGGGCGCCCATCGACGAACTCCAGCCGGGGGAGTGGGACCGCACCCTCGACATCAACCTGAGGGGCACGTACCTGACGGTGCATTTCGCGGTGCCGCACCTCAAGGCGCGGGGCGGCGGCAGCATCCTGATCACGAGCAGCGTGAACGGCACCCGCACCTTCTCCAGCCCGGGCGCGAGCGCGTACAGCACCTCCAAGGCGGGGCAGGTCGCCTTCATGAAGATGATCGCCCTGGAACTCGGGCGCCACCAGATCCGCTGCAACGCGGTGTGCCCGGGCCTGATCCACACCCACATCGGGGAGCGCACCGAGCAGCGCCACACCGAAGAGATCGGCATCGAGGTCGAGCTGCCGCAGGGGAGCCCGGCGCTGCGGGGGGGTGAGGGCGACCCCGTGGATGTGGCGGACACCTGCCTCTTCCTGGCCTCCGACCTCGGGCGGCACGTCTCGGGCGTGGAGGTCTACGTGGACGGCGGGGCGTCGCTGCTGCGCTGAGGGGCGCTCAGGGCGGGGGCCCGGGGTCCACCTCGGCCCGGTTGCGGCCCCCGTGCTTGGCCGCGTAGAGCAGCTCGTCGGCGCGGCGGAAGAGGGTCTGCGGGTCGTCTCCGGGGCGCCACACGGCGACCCCCAGGCTGAGGGTGACCCGGCCCACCCGGAAGTCGTGGGCCTCCACGGCGGCGCGCAGGCGTTCGGCGGCGCGGGCGGCGGCCACCCGGTCGGCGCCCGGCAGCAGCCAGACGAACTCCTCGCCGCCCCAGCGCGCGAGCACGTCCCCGGCCCGCCCCTCGCGCCGGGCGAGGACGGCGAGGTCGCGCAGCACGCGGTCGCCGACCGGGTGGCCGTGGGTGTCGTTGACCCGCTTGAAGGCGTCGAGGTCGAAGGTGATCAGGCTGAGCGGCCCGGGCTGACGGGAGACCTGCGCGGCGGCGATGTTCAGCGCGTGGTCAAAGGCGCGGCGGTTGAGCAGCCCCGTGAGGTCGTCGACGTGGGCGTGCCGTTCCAGCACGCTGCGCTCCTGCTCCAGCCGCGCCTGGCGCATGTACACCACGGTCAACACCTGGAGCAGCAGGTAAAACGACCCCACCACGAGGGTGTGGAGGACGAGCAGGTTCGTCACCCCGGCGGGAGTCGCCAGCCCCGAGAAGACCGCCTGGAAGCCCGCCGCCGCCTTGAGCCCCAGGCTGAGCACGCAGATCCCCAGGGCGAGCCGCTGCGACCACGGCGACGGGAACACCAGCCACGAGCACACCATCATCACCAGGGGCAGGTAGATGTGGCGGGCCGTCACGAGGTAGGCGGTGTCCTCCACGTTCAGGCCCGGCGGCAGGAGCTGGAAACCCAGCGCGTCGAACGCGAGGGCCATCCCCGTCGCCCCGAAGAACGTGAGGCGGATCACCAGCAGCCGCGAGCGCCGGAACACGAGCATCCCGAGAAAGCCCAGCAGGAATACCAGCCCGAACACCAGATTCAGCCCCGCGCTCAGGGGGTGCGTTCCCCATTCCAGCGCGGCGCGCATCAGCTCCGCCGATCCCACGACGGGCAGGATGCGGCCGATCACGCCTTCGAGCGCGCGGACGTACTCGCCGGTGAAGATGGAGGGGAGGGGGGCAGGGGGTCGCGTCATGGCGTCGGGGCGACGCGCAAGTACGGCGTCTACTTCCCCGTAGTATCATCCCCGCCGGTAACAACACTCTGACTCCGGGCGCCCACGTGGGCCTTCATCCGGACCGCCGCCGGGGGCCCTCCCCTCCCCCCACCCACTCGGCCTGCCCGGCCTCTTCCGGGGGCGGCCCGCCGCCCTCCCGCCGCAGCAGGACGTGCCGGGTGGGCCGCGCGGGGGTGATGCCCGCCTCCCGCAGCGCGGGCACGACGGCCTCCAGCACCTCGTCCTGGGCGAGGATCGCCTCACGGCGCACGGGGGGCTCGATCCAGAACCTCACCTCCAGGTTCACGCCGAGGTCGTCGTAGGTCCGCACGACGACCCGGGGGGCGGGGTCTTCCAGGACGTCCCTCAGCCCGGCGACGGCCTCCAGAATGATCCGCTTGACCGTGGCGAGGTCCTCGTCGAAGCCGACGGTAAGGCCCACGTCGAGCCGCCGCTGCTCGTAGGCGGTGTTCACGACCACCCGGTTGGTGAACAGTTCGCTGTTGGGAATCACGACCTGGCGGTTGTCGTAGGTGCGGATCAAGGTGGCGCGGACCTGAATGTCCTCCACCGTGCCCTCGTGGTCGCCGCTCACGATCTGGTCGCCGATGCGAAAAGGACGGGTGAGGAGAATCAGCAGCCCCGCGAGCAGGTTCTGGAAGATGTCCTTGAAGGCGAACCCGATGGCGATGCCGCTGACGCCCAGCGCCCCGAAAAGCGAGGCCGCGTTGAGTTCGGGGATGATCACCGTCAGGGCCACCAGCCCCCCGAGGGCGAGCACCCCCCACGAGGCGAGCCGCGAGAACACGAGCGCCGTGCCCGGCTGGTGGCCCGCCCGCTCGGTGAGCGAGTGGACGGCCCGGCGGGACAGCCCGGCGGCGAACACGAACAGCACGAAGATCCCGGCCCCGATCACGACATTCGGGATGGCGGTGATCAGGCTCTGGAGCATCCCCTGAAGCCGGGTCCAGGCGGCCTCGATGTTCAGGTTCATGGCTCCACCCTAAGGGTTTTCGGAAGACCGCGGGGGCCGCAGGCTGGAGGGGGGCGAGGCCGGGTATCCTGAGCCTCCCCTAGTTGCGGAGGTCCCCATGTCAGACAGCCCTCTCCCCTCCCCCGCCGACCTCCACCCACGGCGGCGCCTGCCCGTCCTCGACTCCGAGATCGCCTTCGTGGACACGGGCGGCGACGGTCCTCCGGTCGTCTTCTTGCACGGCAACCCGACCTCCTCGTATCTGTGGCGCAACGTGATCTCCGAGGTCGGGCCGCTCGGGCGCTGCCTCGCCCCCGACCTGATCGGGATGGGGGGGTCGGGGAGGGCGCCGGACGGGAGTTCTACGCTGGCCGACCACGCCCGGTACCTCGACGCGTGGTTCGGGGCGCTCGACCTGCGCGGGGTCACGCTCGTGCTCCACGACTGGGGCGGGGCGCTGGGCTTTCACTGGGCGCGGCGGCACCCGGAGCGGGTGGCCCGGCTCGCGTACATGGAGACCATCGTGATGCCCCTGGGCTGGGAGGACTGGGACCCGGGCGGGCGGGGCATCTTCCGGGCGATGCGCGGCCCCGGCGGGGAGGAGCTGATCCTCGGGAAAAACGTCTTCGTCGAGCGGATTCTGCCCGCGTCGGTGATCCGCCCGCTCGGCGAGGAGGAGATGGAGGCCTACCGCGCCCCCTTCCGTGAACCCGGCGAGGGGCGGCGGCCCATGCTCACCTTTCCCCGGCAACTGCCCATCGAGGGCGTGCCCGCGGACGTGGTGGCCCTCGTGGAGGAATACGGCGCGTGGTTGAGCGCGAGCCCGCTGCCCAAACTCTTCGTCAACGCCGAGCCCGGTTCCATCCTCGTCGGGCGCCAGCGCGAGTTCTGCCGCGCGTGGCCGAATCAGAGGGAAGTGACGGTGGCGGGGCGTCACTTCCTTCAGGAGGATTCCCCGCGTGAGATCGGACGGGCGGTGGCGGCGTTCATCCGGGAGACGCCGCCGGGGTGAGGGAGGAGAGGCGAGGTCTCCTCGCCCCCTTACCCGCCCAGCGCCCGCCCCGCCGCCTCCAACAGGGCCGCCGCGTGGGCCGTCCGTCCGGGTCTCCGCTTGACGGCGAGCCGGGCGGCCTTGCGTAGGCAGGCCAGCGCCTCGTAGAAGGGCAGGTTGCCTCCGGCGGCGGGGATGGCCTCCAGATAGCGGCGTGCGAAGGCCCGCGCCTCCTGCGACACCGTTCCGGCGAGGGCGGGCTCGCGGGCGGCGAGGTGTCGCAGGGACCCCAGGAAACGCCCGGCGTCCTGGGCGGGGTCCCCGACCCCCCAGGAGTCCCAGTCGATCACGGTAGCCCGGGTGGGCGTCAGGAAGACATGCGAGACGACGAAATCCCCGTGGATCAGGTGGGGAGTCGGCGGCCACCCGGGTCGCGCCGACTCCAGGCGAAGGAGGAGCCGCCTGCCCGTTTCCCCGAGGGGAGGGGCGGCCTCACCCAGCGTCCCGGCCCAGCGCCGCGCCTGGGGGAGGGGGTCGCGCATCCGGTAGACGGGGGGAAGGGGCAGCGCCGAGCCGTGGAGCGCCGCGAGCCACTCCGCCGCCCTCTCCCCCACCCCGGACTCGCCCCGGCGCAGGAGGTCGCGGGCGGGCGTGCCGGGGGCCTCCTCCGTGACCAGCAGGCGCCATCTGGGCACGTAGAGCAGGGGTGCCGGGACGCCCAGCGCCCCCTCCAGTCCGCCCCGGCGCAGGGCGGCGAGGGTGCGGGCCACGTCGGGACGCTCCCGGGCGTAGACCTTGGCGATCAGGGGCCGCGCCTCACCCCCCGCGCAGGCGGCGAGACGCAGGGTCCAGCGGCTCCCGGCATGCTCGCGCAGCGGGGTGACCTCCCGCACCCGCAGGGGATGGGGTCCGGGCAGCAGGGGCGCCAGCAGACCCGTGGCCCCCGCCGGGTGGGCGAGGCGGCGCACCAGGGGCGGGGCCGCCTCCCAGCCCGGGGACCACCCGGGCGGCAGGCTCACCCCCTCACCCGGCGGGGGCGGCGTTCAGGCGTCTCCGGAGCCAGAGGGCGGCTCCCCGGAAGGCTGGCCGCCCTGCCGACCGGAACCGCCCGGTCGGCCCCCGCGACCCTGGCTGCCCTGACCAGTCTGGCCGCCCGGGCTGGCCGCTTCTCCCTGACGGCCCTGGGTGCTCTGCCCTCCGCTCGTGGATTCCACGCCGGGGGTGATTTCCAGGCGCTCCTCGGGCTGGGGCGTCTCCCAGCGCAGGTCGAGTTTCAGAACGCTCTGGTCGCCCTCCTCCCCGGCCTCCAGCCTCAGCTCGGCGCGCTCCCCGACGCGCAGGGCGGCGAGTTCCTGGCCCCGGCGGATGGTGACGCCGCCCGCGTGCAGGGCCTGGGCCAGCGTCTCCAGGTAGGTGGCGGCCTCCCCGACCTCCAGGGTGGCGCGGGCACGGACCATCCGGCCTCCGCCTTCCTCGCGTTCGCTGCGTTCCTTGGGACTGCGGTGATGGGACATGATTTCACGCTCCTTGTGCAAAACGAGGGCTCAGCCCTCCCACGCCCGCGACCCTCCGCCCGCCCGGTGGCGGACGAGGAGGCCGAGCAGGTGGGCGTCGAGCGGCGCGGGCCGGTCGAGGTCCCGGAACCACGCCGCCAGCTCGCGCACGGCCCCGGGCCCGTCGCCTGGGGGGGCATGGCCCCGGGAGAGCCGCGCCACCCCGTCGGCGATCCCGCGCAACGCCGCCCGCTTGAGCCGCGCGCGGGTGTGGGGCGGGAGGGGCGGCGCCCCCAGGGTGAGGTCCGGCGGCTCGGGCGCACGCACCGCGACGACCCTCCCGCCCCGGCCCCCCTCCCGCAGGCCCGCCGCCGAGCCGCCCACGCCGTTCCAGAGGTCCTCGAGCACGTGAATCGAGCGCGGCCGCAGGAAACAGACTTCCCCGGCGCGCAGCGTTCCCCCCACCTCCCAGCCGGGGGGCGGGGGCCACGAGGGGGCGAGCCCCAGGGCCGCGGGCGGGGCCACGTCGAGTTCGGCGAGAAAACCGCGCTTGGCCGCCCCGTGGGGGTCGGCGTGCCGCCGCCGCAAGACGAGGTAGTGACCGCGCACGGACCGGCCCGGGTACAGGCGGTGCAGGCAGTCCTGAATGCTGCCGTGAATGCCCACGTCCACGAGCGTGAGGGGACGGTCCCCCCCCGCCCCGCGCCCGTGCAGGTAGCGGTCGAGGAGCCGGGCCTGGGCCGCGTCCGTGGCGGCGGCCTGCGCGAGCGGGCGGGAGACGTAGGCGAGGGCCACCCGGCGCGGGTGGAGGCCGGGGAAGCGCCGGGGCAAGGCCCGCAGCAGCGTCTGGGCCGCCACGAAGGGCGCGATCCCGTCCCGCCCCAGGCAGAGGACCACCCCGCGCGTCTCCCCGCCGAGGTCGTCCAGCCACCCGCTGGCGAAGGCGGCGAGCGCCGGGGCATAGCGGTCGCGGCTCACCTCGTAGAGCCGCCGCACACACCTCTCGCCGAGTTCCTGCATCCGCCACTCTCCCGAGGTCTCAACCTGACCGCAAGCTGACAGGACCAGCGTACCCCGTCCCGGAAGCGAGGAGGTCCACCTCCGATGGGAGGCGCCTCTAGCCGACGTGAAGCCCGTGTGAAGGAGCCGCGGGGAAAACCGCAACCGCTTCCGGGCAAACACTCCCTTCGGGGAAGAGCCACAAGGGCAGGCGGGCGAGCGGAGTCGGCAGATGGGAGCGGTGGCCCTGCCCGGACCGGACGGCGCGGGCCACGGCCACTCCGCACCTTTTCTTCGAGGGAGAGAGGGCGGTCACGGGCGAGGGCGAGTCGAAGCTCGACGTTCACGGTCGTCCTTCCTTCGGGCGGGGCCTCCCACCCCGTGGAGTGCGGCGCGGGGTCTCCCCCGCTCGGGAACCCCGCGCCGCAGTCCGGGGCTCACTCCTGAGCTCGGCCCTCCTCCCGGACGGGCAGCGCCACGTCGCAGAAGGGGTCACCCTCCCCCACCGCGCTCTGCGGCACGAAGTAGACCTCTCGCGGGGAGGCGGCCCCACACCAGCCCTGCGCCCGGGCGTGCTCGAACACCGCGTCGTACGCCTCCAGAATGCCGGGGAACTCGCACTGGGCCTTCGTGAGCGTGGTGTAGACCTCGCGGTGGGCGGGCTCCAGGCGGATGCGCAAGTCGCCCTGCGGCTCAAAGGGGCCCTCGAAGGGAACGCAGACCTCGACGGGGCCGTCGTTCTCCTCATCCACGCGGCCGTGGTAGAGGACAAGGGAGCGCTCGCCCGCCCACAGTCCGGAGGCGGCCAGCGCCCCAGACAGGTCGCGGCAGGCCGCGTCGAGAAAGGCGGGCAACTCGCCCACGAGGAGGGAGCGCTGACGGGTCAGGACCTTCTGCTCGGGGACTTCGCGGGTGTGGACCTCGTACATGGTGTCTCCCTTCCCGGAGAGAAACGTCTCCAGGTAATGAACGAGCCGCCGCCGGGTGGCCGCCTCGCGCTCCACCTCGCGCCAGTACGCCCCGATCACCCGCGCCGCCTCGGGGCCCGGTAGGTCGAGCACGCCCGCGACGCGCGTCAGCGGCATGTCGAGCTGGCGCAGCAGGGCGATCAACCGGGCGCGCGGAAGCTGGGCGGTCGCGTAGAAGCGGTAGCCGCTCGCGGGGTCGGTATGGTCGGGCGCAAGCAGCCCCAGCGCGTCGTACAGCCGCAGCGCCTTGAGGCTCAGGCGGGCCTCCCGGGCAAAGGCCCCGATGGAGAGCCGTCCGGTCGTCGGCACCTCGTTCATGGCCCAAGTGTCGGGTCTGCCCCTTGGGGAGAGTCAAGGCCGGGAGGGTCGGGCGGGGCGTACGTGGACCGCCTCTCGTTTCGGGCGGGGCCGGGGAGGCATGATGGGGGACGGACTCGCCCGCACGGGCAGCCCCAGACAGGACTCCATGACCCAGACCCAGGACCCATCCCAGCCCCGCCCCGCCGACCAGACCTCCGAATCCAGCTCCGAGTCGTCCCAGACCTCCCGCCGTCGCCGCCGTGGCGGGCGGGGGCGCGGCACCCCGGAGCAGGGCGGGGGGTCGGTCCCCGCCCCCGCCCGCCAGGACGGGGAGCACGCGCCCGACCGGGGCGACACCGAGCCCACCTGGCAGGCGCTGCTCGGCGGGCGAACCCCCACCCCCGTGCAGGCACAGGCGATCCCGGTGCTGCTCGGGGGACGGGACGTGATCACCACGGCGCGGACCGGCAGCGGTAAGACGCTGGCCTTTTTGATTCCCGCCGCCGCGCGGCACATCGGCACGTCCCCCACGCGCGGGTTGAGACCCGAGGTGCTGGTGATCACGCCCACCCGCGAACTCGCCGTGCAGATCCGGGACGTGGCGCGCGAACTCGGGATGCCCGCCGGGCGCATCACCGGGGGCATCACCCCGGCGGCGACCCGCGCCGAGGCGAGCGGCAAGGGGCTGATCGTGGGTACCCCGGGCCGCCTCAAGGACCTGATCACCCGGGGCGAACTCGCCCTTTCCGGGCTGCGGTACGTCGTGCTCGACGAGGCCGACGAGCTGCTGTCGCTGGGCTTTCTCAAGGACGTGGGCGACATCCTGAAAGCCGCGCAGTCGGCGGTGGGGGGGCGGACCCTCCAGCTCGCGATGGCCTCGGCGACCTTTCCGGCGGCGATCCGGGAGGTGGCCGAGCGCTTCATGCACGGGCCCGCCCACATCGACGTGGCGCCCGCGCGTCCGGCCGGGGACGTGCAGCGCAGCGGCGACGTGCTCGGCGGGGCGACCGGGGCCACCCACCTCCTGATCCACACGACGCGGGCCGACCTCCTCGAAGTCGCGGCGCGGCGCACCCGCGAGGCCCTGCGCGAGCCCGGCGGCTGCGTGGTGATCTTTTGCCGCACCAAGGCCCTCGTCAAACGCCGCGCCGAGCGGCTCTCGGACCTCCTGCCCGGCGAGATCGTCAGCCCCCTCCAGGGCAACATGGACCAGAAAAAGCGCGAGCACACCATGAAAGAGCTGCGGGAGGGCAAGTCGCGCGTCCTCGTCGCCACCGACATCGCCGGGCGCGGCATCGACCTCCCCGAGGTCCGGCTGGTCTTGCACCTCGACGTGGCCTCCACCTCGGAAGACCACGTTCACCGCTCGGGCCGCACCGCCCGCGCCGGGAGACCGGGGGTCAACCTCGTCATGCTCATCCCCGAGCAGCGCGGCCTGTGGCAGAGCGTCCGCCGGGGTCTGCCCTCCGCCCTCCAGCCTCCCCTCACCCCCGAGGAGGGCGTGATCGACCGCGACATTCAGGAAAAGCAGGGCCGCGGCTCGGGCAACGGGGTGGAGGACCGGGGTCAGGGGCGCGGCGGCGCCGGGCGGAACACGGCGGGCAATGGGCGGCAGGGCCAGGGCGGCACTCCTCCCCGGCAGGAGGGTCAGGCCCAACGTCAGCAGGACCGGCCACCCAGGACTCAGCGTGAGACCTCGCAACCCACCGGAGTCGGCGGGGGCCGTGTCGGGCCGCAGCGTCCCCGGGGGCGCGGCGGGCGGCGGTAGGACCGGGGACCGCCTTTACCCGATTCTCAGCCCCACGCGCGCCCACTTCCCGACACTTGGCCCATGTCCTACGTCGTGATGGTCACGCGCCCCGCCGAGACGCCGCAGAGCCCCCGCCACCGCTTCCGCATGACCGACGAGCACGGCCAGCCCCGCACCTTCGCCGGGCGCGCGGAGGCCGAGCGGGCGATGACCGAGCACCTCGCCCGCTTCCCCGCCGACGAGGCGACGGTGGTCCCCGCCGGGGAGGCGGGGGCACGCTGAGCCCGGCCCCGGTCGCAGGGAGACCCGGCGCACGTGGCGCCCACGCGGTGACGTGGCGGGCCCTGCGGGCGTCCGGGAGGGCCCGGCCGTCACCGGTGCCGGGCATCTTGTAGGAAAGTTGTGATCAGCTTTCCGTCACACTGCGCCGCATGACCGACCCCATCACCCAGGCCCAGGCGGACGCCGAGCAGGTCCGCCTCGTGCGGGAGGCGCTGGCCCTGCGCCGGGAAAGCCCCACCCGGGGGGGAGCGCCCCTGGTGCTGCGCTCCTTCCCCGGTGGACCCCGCCCCACCCTCGCGGAGGCGGGCGAGCGGCCCCAGTGGACCCCGCCGCCCGTCACCCACCCCACGCCCCCGGAACTCAGGGTTCTCTACCGCCGCCCCCGCCGGGCCGGGGGAGCCCGCGAGGACGCCAAACCGGCACTCCGCTGATTCCGGGCACAGACGGGCGCGGGAGGAGCCTCCGACCCGACCTGCCGCCCTTACCGAGTCGCCCCGGGAAGGGCGGCCGCACGCCTGGGAACGGGGTCACGCGACCTCCCAGGCCCTCACCGCCCCCGACCTGGGATGAGGCCCGGCCCGGCGGTTACGTCCCCTCCCCCTCCAGCAGGCGCAGGAAGGCGGCGACGACCTCCGGGTCGAACTGGCGCCCGGCCTGGGTCCGGAGTTCCTCCAGGGCCTCCCCGGGCGTCCAGGCCCGCTTGTAGGGCCGCTCGCTCGTCAGGGCGTCATACACGTCCACGACGGCGAAGATTCGCGCGAGGAGGGGAATCTCCCGGTGACCCAGCCCGTGCGGGTAGCCTGAGCCGTCCCAGCGTTCGTGGTGGGCGCGGATCAGGTCGAGGGCCGGGGCGGGGATGAATCCCAGCGCGGCGGCGAAGCGTTCGCCCTCCTGGGGATGCGCGCGCATCGCCTCCCACTCGGCCGCGTCGAGGGGACCGGGCTTGAGCAACACCGTGTCGGAGACCTTGAGCTTGCCCATGTCGTGGAGGTACGCCCCCAGCCGCAGCGCCTCCAGAGCCGGACGGTCCAGGCCCAGCGCCTCGCCGAGCCGGGCGGACCAGGCCGTCACCCGGTCGGTGTGGCCCTTGGTCTCGCGGTCGCGGGCCTCCAGCGCCAGGCCCAGGGCGCGCACCGCCGCCTCGCGCGCCCGGGCGGTGGCCTCCTCGGCGCGTTTCTGATCCTCGATGTCGGTGCAGGTGCCCACCCAGGCGACGTTGCGGCCCGCGTCGTCCGCCACACGCACCCCCCGCACCAGAAACCAGCGGTAGGTCCCGTCCAGGCGGCGCAGGCGGTACTCGATCTCGTAGTTCTGCGCGCGCTCGACGGCACTTTTCCAGACGGCCAGGGTCCTCGCCTCGTCGTCGGGGTGCAGCGCCTCCTCGAAGCCGAAGCCGCGCGTGCCCCCCACCACCCCGGTGTACTCGGCCCAGGCACGGTTCACGTGCTCCCAACTTCCCGCCGCGTTCGCCGTCCAGAGCATGACGGGCATGGCGTCGAGCAGGTGCCGGTACCCGTCTTCCGGCTGGAGCGGCAGGACATAGGCAGCGCGGCGGGCATCCGGACACATGAGCACCAGAGTAGAAGAAGCGCCGCCTGGCCCCCATCCCTTACCCCCGAAGGTTGTCGAGGCGTTAAGGAGGAGGTTGACTCCCCCTCAGCGCCCCCGGAGCCCGGCGCGCCGCCGCTTGTCCCCGTACATCCGCTCGTCGGCGAGGCGCAGGGCCGCCCCCGGGTCGCGCGCCTCCCCCGGCCAGAGGGCCACCCCGAAGGAGGCGCCCACCTCGCGGAAGCCCGCCGCCCGCGCCGCCGCCACCGCCGCGTCCACCCCCTCCAGCACGTCGGCGTGGGCACACCCGGCGTCCTCCACGCCCTCCAGCACGAGCACGAATTCGTCGCCGCCGAGGCGGTACAACGCCCCGCCGGGGGGCAGCGCCGCCGCCAGCGCCCCCGCGAACAGCCGCAGCAGCACGTCGCCCCGGGCGTGCCCCTCGCGGTCGTTGACCCCCTTGAAGCCGTCGAGGTCGAGCACCGCCAGGGCGCGCGGCGCGGCCCCCGTCTCCAGCGCGGCGTCGAGGGCGCGGCGGTTGCCCAGCCCGGTCAGGGGGTCGCGCCGGGCCTCCCGCAGCATCCGCCCCTCGCGCTCCTGACGCAGCAGCGCCCCGGCGACCGTGCGCGAGGCGACCCCGAAGAGGTCCCGGTCCGCCTGACTCCAGGGCCGCGCCGTCAGGCGGGCCGCCGCGAGCAGATAACGGGTCCCGCCCAGCGAGCCCAGGGGGGCGAGCACCGCCCCGCCGCCTCCCTCCAGCCCCGGCCCCCGGCGGGCGAGGGCCCCGTGTGGCGCCTGGGAGACCCGTGAACCCCCTTCGAGAAAGAGGGGGGCCTCCCAGGTCGCGGCGCGGCCGAGCAGGGTCCTCACGGCCGTCCTGAGGGCCTGCGGGAGGGGGGAGGGCTCCCCCTCGGCTCCGGGGGGCGGCCAGGCCGTCTCCACACCCAGGTCGCCGCCTTCGTCCCGCACCAGCCCCACCCAGTCGAGCGGACACACGCGGGCGAGGAGCGGGGCGGCGGAATTCACCAGGGCCCCCGGGTCGAGGTCGAGGTCGGCGAGGGCCGAGACGGCGGCCAGGGTCTCGGCGTGGTGGGTGGCGCGGCGCAACTCGTCCACGAGCCGCTGGCGGGTGACGGCCTCCCGTTCGGCCTCCAGGCGGGCGCGGCGCAGCTCCAGTTCGTCCACGGCGAGCGCGGCGAGGTTGACCAGGGCCTCGCGCTCGACGGCCGTGACCTCGGCGCGCGGCGCGTGGTCGAGGACGCACAGGGTCCCGACGTTGTGCCCGTCGGGCGTCCGGAGGGGGGCCCCGGCGTAGAAGCGGAAGCCGCCCGCCCCGGTCACGAGCGGATGATCCGCGAAGCGCGGGTCGCGCGTGAGGTCGAGCGAGACGAGGACCCCGCTTTGCTCGATGGTGCGGGTGCAAAAGGAGAGGTGGCGGTCCAGCCGCCGCAGGTCCACCCCGACGCACGCCTGGCTCCACGAGCTGTCCGCCGTCAGGATGTTCACGAGCGCGATGGGCACCCGGAAAAACTGCGCGGCGAGCTGAGCCAGCCGCCCGAAGGCGGTCTCAGGCAGGGAATCGAGGATGGCGTACCGCGCGACCGCCTCCAGACGCGCGAGTTCATCGACAGGCAGCGACGCGACCATGTGAAACCAGGGTAAGCCGTCCCTCGCCGCAGAACTCTTACAAGCGCGCCGGGTCAACCCGGCCTCTCCCCACCCCGGGGAAAGGATCACCGGCCGGCGCGGAGGGGCAAGCCCCTCAGGAACCGGAGCGGTCGGGCGTGGCCTTTCGGGGAGGGCGGCGGCGCTTCGTGGAGGTGTGCCTGGGGGCCGGGCGAAGTTCGTCGCGCCCTTGCACCGACATCCATAGCAGCGGTCCGCTTCCGGACGTGCCCGCCTGATAGCCCAGACGAACCGAGAGGTCCTCGCAGGCCCCGACCACCGCGTCCCGCCAGAGGGCCTCACGCTCCCGGAAGCGCGTCTCCGGAACGCTGAGGCTCATCGCCGCGATCACCTCGCCGTTGTGGTTGCGCACCGGGGCGGCGAGCGAGCCGACCCCCGCGCGACGCTCGCCCACTTCCGCGGCCCACCCGCGGGCCCGAATCTGGGCCAGTTCCTGCGCCAGGGCCCCGGGCGTGTGGAGGGTCTGCCCGGTGAACCGCTCCATCCCCGCCGCCCCGAGGACCGTTTCCACCACCTCCCAGGGGCGGTGCGCGAGCAACACCTTGCCGCTGGCGCTGGCATGGGCCGCGAGGACCGCCCCGACCCGGCCACCCCGGGCGCTGTCCGGGAGGCGCCCCTCGACCTGAGCGACCTTCACGATCTGCCCGCCGTCAAAGGCCGCGAGGTGGACCGTCTCACCGAACAGGGCGGCTAGCCGGGCCATCTCCTCGCGCGCGACCTCCCGCCAGGGGGTGTTCGCCAGCAGGATCTGGCTGAGGGCGAGCAGCTTGAAGCCCAGCCGGTAGCGGCCCGCCAGGGTGCGGTGCAGCAGGCCCATCCCCGCGAGCGAGGCCAGCAGGGTGTGGGCACTCGACGTGGGCATCCCCAGCCGCCGGGCGACCTCGCTGACCCCCCACTCCGGGTGTTCGGTGCTGTACAGGTCGAGCACTGCCCTGGCCTTCTCGAACGTTCCGAGCATCCCCGTCCTCCCGGGCCGCGCGCCACCCGCGTGGCTTCCACTATAGCGGGATGTACACCTTGCCGGCGTCGCCCCGATCCCGCAGATTGAAGTGACTTCACAAGGCCCGCTTTCGCCCTCACCACACGCCCCATCCCGGGATGGGGAAAGGAGACGCCATGCCCACCGAGCCCCACCGCACCCAGGTCGCCATCGTCGGCGCCGGTCCGGCCGGCCTGTTCCTCGCCCACCTGCTGCACCGCCACGGCATCGAGAGCGTCATCGTGGAAACCCGTTCCCGCGAGGAGGTCGAGGGCACCATCCGCGCCGGGGTGCTGGAGCAGTGGACGGTGGACCTGATGCACGACCTTGGCCTCGGCGAGCGGATGGCGCGCGAGGCCCACTTCCACCGGGGCATCACCCTGCGCTTTGCCGGAGAAAGCCACCACCTCGACTTCGAGGCCCTTACGGGCGGCAAGCGGGTCACCGTCTACCCCCAGCACGAGGTGCTCAAAGACCTGATCGCGGCGCGGCTCGCCGACGGGGGCACCATCCATTTCGGAGTGCGGGACGTGGAGATGCACGACCTCGGCTCGGACCGTCCGCGCGTCACCTACACGGACGGCGACGGCGAGCCCGGGGAACTGCGCTGCGATTTCGTCGCCGGGTGCGACGGCTCGCAGGGCTCGGCGCGCGGGCACATCGAGGGCCGCACGGAGGTTCAGCATCTTTACCCCTTCGGCTGGCTGGGCATCCTGGTGGAGGCGCCCCCCTCGCACCACGAGCTGATCTACGCCCGGCACGAACGCGGCTTCGCGCTCCTCAGCACCCGCTCGCCCGAGATTCAGCGTCTCTACCTCCAGTGCGGCCCGACCGACCGGGCGGCGGACTACCCGGACGCGCTGATCTGGTCGGAACTGCACCGGAGGCTGGAGACCGTGGACGGTTGGACGCTCACAGAAGGCCGCATCTTCCAGAAAGGTGTGATCGGGATGCGCTCCTTCGTCTGTGACCGGATGCAGCACGGGCGGCTCTTTCTCGCCGGGGACGCCGCGCACATCGTCCCGCCGACCGGGGCGAAGGGCCTGAACCTCGCGGTGGCGGACGCCGTGTACCTGTCACGCGGCCTGGAGTGTTTCTACCGGACACGGAGCCTGGAGGAGTTGGGGCGGTACACCGAGACGTGCCTGCGCCGCATCTGGCGGGCCGAACGCTTCTCGTGGTACATGACCAACCTCCTGCACACCAACCCTGCCGAGGGGCCCTTCGAGCACCGCATCCGCCTCGCGGACCTCGATTACGTCGTTCACTCCCCGGCGGCGGCCACGGCCCTCGCCGAGAACTACGTCGGCCTGCCCCTCGACTGAGGAGGGCGCGAGCCGGGTAAGGAGCGGGAATCTGGGCCGCCGTCGACCCCCCTTAAGCGACCGTGCGCCTCCCCGAGTGGCCGCCAAGGCCTCCGTGAAACGAGGCACGAAAAAAGACCCTGGGCGGAGCTCGACGTTCATGCCGGTATGAACATCTGCTAGGTCACGTCCTCGGGCTGCTCACGCAGCACCGGGGGCATCTTCGCCAGCCACCGCTCGACGGACCGGCGGTCCTCCGGGGTGAGACGGGCCATGAAGCGGCGGCTGGAGAGCCGACGAACCGCCTCCAGGGCCTGCGAGGGCTCCCCTGCCCCCTGAGCCCGGCCGAGCCGCTGGACCTCCTCGCGCAGCGCCGAGCGGGTGGCGCCCCCGGTGGCGAGTTCGATCAAGCGGGCCTGATGTTCTGCCGGGGCCCCGGCCACCACCGCCGCCAGCGTGTAGGGCAAGCCGCCGCGCAGCGCCTCCAGCAGGGGGGCGGGCCAGTTCAGCAGGCGCAACTTGTTCTTGGCAAAGGTCTCCCAGCCCTCGCCGAGGGGGGCGAACACAGTCTCCACCGTCTGGTGGTCGGGACCCGGCACCTCCCGCAGGAGCTGCATCAGGCGGGCGCGGGCGTCTTCCGGGGAGAGGCCCAGCGCGAGCGCGACCAGCCCGAGTTTGGCGTCCACCTCGTCGATGACGTTGAGGTCCTCGCGCTGCAAGTTCTCGATCAATGCGGCCACGCGCGCCTGCTCGTCGCTGAGCGTGCGGACCACCACCGGCACCTCGCTCAGCCCGGCGAGCCCCGCCGCCCGCCAGCGCCGTTCCCCCGCCACGATCTCATACCCGTCCCCGACCGGCCGGACGAGCAAGGGTTGAAGCACCCCGTGTTCGCGCATGCTCCGGGCGAGGTCCTGAAGGCCCGTCTCCGTGAAGGCCCGCCGGGGCTGCACAGGGCCGGGCCGCAGGCTGGCGACCGGGAGGCTTTGCTCGGCGCTCTGGGCGCGGGTGAGGTCGGTCGCCTCCCCGAGCAGACCGGCGAGGTCCCGTTTGCGTTCCGGGCGCCTGCGGGTCACGCGCGCACCTCGAAGGGCAGGCCCACCTCACGGGCGATGTCCCGGGTCACGGCGATGATGTCGCGGTGGACCGGGCTGCCGGGGGCGTAGACGCCCACCGGGGCGCCCTGGGCCGTCGAGTCGAGCCACACGGCCTCCCGCTGCGGCACCGGGGTCGCCAGCGGGGAGAGGTGGGCCTGGAGGTCGGCGAGGACCTCGCGGTCGTGCAGGCGGCGGGCGTCGTAGAAGGTCGGCACGTAGACGGCGACGGTGAGGTCGGGACGGACCTCGCGGTACTCGCCGAACGCCTCCTGCAATCCCGGCAGGGCGTCCAGGCCCTTTTGCCGGGTGGGGACCGGCACGATCATCCGGTCGGCGGCGAGCGCGCCCAGGATGGCGAGCTGGCCCAGGCTGGGCGGCGAGTCGATCAGGGCGACATCGTAGTGCTCGCGCACGTCCTGAAGCGCCCGGTGCAGGCGGCTCTGGGCCCCGACCCGGCCCATCATCTGTCCCTCGGCGAGCGCGAGGCTCACGTGCGCGGGAATGAGGTCCAGCCCGTGGACCCGCAAGGGCCCTGGGAGCGGCAGTCCCTCGACGGCCACCGGATACACCGTGCTGGGCCGGGTGACGCCCGTCACCCCCAGCCAGCCCGTGAGGTTGGCCTGTGGGTCGAGGTCGATCAGCAGCGTGCGCAGGCCGGAGCGGGCCAGCTCGTACCCCACGTCGCGGGTGAGCGAGGTCTTGCCCGCGCCTCCGGCGTGGTTGAAGACAGTCAGGGCGATCATCGAGAGTCACGATACCTCCGGAAGCATCAGCCTGCTGGGGTATAGAAGACGCCGGGCCCCCGACTGTCCTTCGACCACCCTGTGCGTCTGGCCCAGGAGAGCGACGAATGCTCAGGGTCGTCTATGGGGCGTAGGATTCGAAACTCGACCCCACCGTTTGCCTATTCTTCCCTCAGTAAACGACTGGCGCTCTCTGAGCTTGTCAAATTCTCACGCAGTCCATCAACAAAATGCAGGCCCATCCAAGTAACTCCGGTACCACGGCGTCACTTGGCGAGCGTTACGTCAGGTCACTCCGGATCAGCCTTCGAGCAACGCGCCCTGTCCCTGGCGGCGGCGGTCCCCGGCCTCCTTGACGAGTGCTTTCAGGAATGCCTCGGTGCGGCCCTCGAACACGGCGGCCATCATCTCACGTTCCACGAGGACGGCATCGAGAACACCCTCGGTGATGGCCTGATGCACGGCGCTCATCCGGGCCGCGCCGACCTTGACGACATGCACGCCGCACAGCAGCCGCAGCCGCGCGACGATGGCGTCGGCCTGCGCCTCACGCGGCTGCGAGCGCAACTCCTCCTCGCGGACACGGCGGACGACCTCCACGTCCTCCTCCACAGTGGGGGACGGGGGCGGGGCAGACACGGCGGTGGGGGAAACGAACCCCTCGGGGTCGGGATAACGCGAGCCGTCGTCCTTGAGGACCGTCACGACAAACCCGGCCACGTTCTGGATACGGTCCCGGTCGCGGCCCAGCAGGAACTCCGCTTTGGCAAGGCGGTGCAGCAAGTCCTCGCGGGAGACACTCTGCACGATGCCCTGCGCGACATACTGGCCGACGCCGTGTTTCATGATGCGGGAAATCAGGTCCAGCCCGAAGCAGGACCCGTCGCCGAAGCGGTAGACGATCTCCTGGCCGCTCCCGACACCCTCGTAATCGACATCCGAGAGGTATCCGCAGGCTTTGAGGTCGTCGTGGGCCTTTTCCAGAGTGCGCCTGATGCGGCTGGGCACGAGGTCCTTGAGCTTGCATTCCTGACCCCAGGCGACGAGCGCCATCCGCAGTTCCATCGTGATGACCTGGGGGTCGGTGGGGTCGTACCGCTTGGCGTCCAGCAGGCGGTAGACGCTGCGGGCGAGGGGCCGTTCGAGCAGCTCCAGCAACACCGGATCGAGCGGCTTGATGAATTTCGAGCGGACGCTTAGCACGAGCGGTTTGGGCAGCCGAATGTGAATGACGCTGCCCTTGCCGAGGGTCTGCTCGTCACTCTCGTAGGCCAGACCCTCGACGAGCGAGAAGGTCTGCGTCGTCCAGCGGCGCTGCCCGTGCGCGCGCCAGGCGTTCTGGGTGACGAATTTCGCGCTGTTGAGGCGGTGCAGGCTCGCCCGCAACACCTGATAGTACCGGCCCCCGGTATCGAGACCGGCCCGTTGCAGAATCTGGTGGGCGGTGGAGATGACCTCTCCGCCCTCGGGTGCGCCCTGCTCGACGAAGATGGCGAGGATACCGTTGAGGATGTCCCCGTCCAGGCCGTGCGGCACCCCGCCGAATTCGCTGGGGGCGACACAGGACAGCAGGGCCGGTTGACCGTCGACCTCGAAGGCGACCTCCCAGCTCGTGTACTTGTCGGGGATGCGCTCCTGCACGCAGATCAGCCCGAGGCGCCCGAGGTTGAGTTCATCAATCCGCTCCCGGCGCTCCGCCAGCACCTGGCCCCGCGCCCCAGAGGAGGGTCGTGCAGGTTGGCCGGTCGGCTTCGCGGTCACGGTGCAGCCACTATAAGCGCGCGGGCGTCTGATGTTGAAGACCTGTGACTGATAAAAGATCTTTGATGATTAAAAAAAAATGATCATCATCAGACGCCAGACCCGTTTCGCGTCTGGGCGGGCCTTCAAGGGCCCCCGACTGACCGAGATGTCCGAACAAAGGGGGGTCAAACTGGCCGAGATGTCCGAACAAAGAGGGGTCAGACTGGCCGAGATGTCCGAACGCCCCCCGGGAATCTGGCCGAGATGTCCGAACTCGACTGACCGAGATGTCCGAACTTATGCAGCTTGAGTGACCGAGATGTCCGAACGATTTTGGCGGCTGAAGTCGACTGACTGACCGAGATGTCCGAACTTTCGCCTCCTTTGCCGGCCTCCGGCGTTCGGACATCTCGGTTACCCGACTCACGAGTGTTTCGGCCGCCCAATGTCGAGCAGAACGCATTTTTTCCTCTTGAGCGAGAAAGACTGACCGAGATGTCCGAACTTGACTGACCGAGATGTCCGAATACCCGGCGATAGGTCGATTCCCGCCGCCTGTCTAGAGGAGAAGGGGGTCACAAGCACGGACATCTCGGTCAGTCGTGGGCTGAAGGCGGGTGAGACCCTCGGACATCTCGGTCAGTCTCGCCCGGGGGCGTGATTCTGGGAGCTGGTCTGGTGGTGGTTCGGACATCTGGGCTACCTTCCGTGGTGGCATCCGATGTTTGAAAGGACGCTTACAGGAGCGGTGGGGGAGAGGAGGCGGCACGCTCTCCAACGGTCGAGGCGACCCTTACGCCGAGCCGCCCTCAAGGACACCCAGGCGAGTCAGGACACCCACCTCAGAGAAACGGGCACGAGCAGCGGCCTGCCCTGTGCTGAGCGCGTGAGAGCGGGGCCGGTAGGGTGGGGCCATGCACGACCAGCGCGAGTGGGAGACGCTCCTTCACCCCGGCCGCACCATCGGGCCGCTTTTCCCCAGACTGGTGGCGCCCACCTGGGCCCTGCTCCTGCGCGAGGAGGTGGCGCGGGAACGCCTCAGCGTCTACGCCGTCACCGCTGGCGGCGGCACGATCTACCTGCCCGGCCCGCACCTCGGCGACCTCCCCCGCGGGCTGACGCTCCAGGCGGGCCGGATCAACCTGGAGGGCGTGGACGAGCGCGGTCAGCGGGTGCAGCTCGGCGGCCTCCCGGCCCAACTCGTCGATGTCTACCTGTACGTTTCCGACCCGCTGTAGCAACCCGAGGGGCTGACGGCGCGGCCGGGGCCTTCCCGAGCGGTGGGCGCCGGTCACAGCGAACGAACTCTCCCTTTCCTGTGGGTGTGATCCCGCGCTCCGCAGCTTGCGCGACAGCGCCGGACGCTCACCGGCCTTCCCCTCTCCCAGGTCCCGGCATGGCCGAACTCTTCTCGGGGCGGGTGCAGGGCAAGCTCCGTCCGCACTCCTTCGCCTCCAGGTGAGCGAGCGCCTGAGGAAAGCCAGCAGTCGGCGGTCTGAGCCTGACCCGGACGTGGACCGCCCGGCGGGTTCCCCGGAGATCACCGCCGCGTGGGTTCCGGCGCCGTCAACCACCCAGGTGGGGGAGGCCCCCCGAACCCCTCCCTTGACTGGAGGCTTGCCCAATGCGGCGGCGGATGGACTGGGCCTACTCTGGGGCATGTCTTCCGCGCGCGCTGTTCGGTCGTTCTTCCCCCGGTGGTTTCCCTGGAGGGCCTGTGCCGAGGTCACCCTGATGGTCGTCCTGGTGGGCGGTGGCCTGCTGCCGGGGGCCTGGCGAGCGGGTGCCGCCGTGTCCTCCACAGGAGCGTTCGAGGCGGAGCTGCGGGCGTGTGTCGGGCGGGTGTCGGACGGGTACGTCAGCTCGGGCATCCGCATCGGCCCTGACGACGCGCGCACTATCCGGGAGGCCTGCGAACGGGCCGTGCGCGAGCAGGGGAGAGGTTAGGTCGGAAGGGGGCCGCGTGCGGGTTCACCCCCCGTCCTCCACCTCCACCCCGGCCGGAAGGCGCCCGAGCAGGCTGCGCAAGGTGAGCCTTTCGGCCGGGCTCAGGGCGCTCAGGAGCTGTTCCTCGTGGGCCACGTGAGCCGCCAGCAGCCTATCGACCGCCCGCCGCCCCTCGGCCGTGAGCCCCGCCCTCACCGTGCGGCGGTCTTGTCCGTCCGCCTGCCTCGCCACCCAGCCGCGCCGCTCCAGCCCGTCCACCCGCTTGGTCACGGCGGGCGGCGTGATCGCCATGAGGCTCGCGAGTTCCCCCAGGGTCAGGCCCTCCGGGGGGGCCGAGCGCCGCAGGGTCGCCAGCACGTCGAAGGCCGAGGGCGTCAGGTCGTGCCGCGCGAAAAAACGCTCCAGGGCCGCCTGAAGCAGATGCGAGGTCCGCTGCACCGCGATGACCGTCAGCATCGGTCCAGGGTCTACGTCGGGCCGCGCGGCGTGCCAGTCGCGCTCGATGCGGTTCAGCAGGGCCGGAGTGTCCCCCGGCTGCGGGCCAGCCGTCCTCACGCCCCGCCCTGCTCGCGGTCCCGGGCCAGCAGCGCCACCGCGCCCAGCAGCAGGGCCGCGCTGAGCCACGCCGTCAGGGTAGGGCGCTGGGGGGCCTGACCCAGCCATCCCGCCGCCCCGATGAGCAGGGCGCCCAGCACCTGGCCCAGGGTGACGGCCACGGTGCTCAGCCCCACGCCCAGCCGCGCGGCCCCGATCAGGCTGAGCGTCACGTAGGTCGCGCCGAACAGGCCCCCCAGCAGCGTCCAGAGCGGCGGGAAGGCCGACGGGCGCGCGCCGTCGACGCCCAGCACCCACAGGCTCAACAGCAGGACGGCCCCCACCGCGAAGTTGACGAGGGTGGCCGCCAGCGGGGTGCCCAGCGCCCGGGCCAACCGCAGGTTGAAGGCCAGCCCAGCCGAGAGCCCCAATCCGGCGCCCAATGTTCCCAGCAGGACGGCGAGGCTCACCGCGCCCCCCACAGCCGCAGGACCAGCGCACCCAGCGCCAGCATCACGGCCAGCAGCCGGACCCGGTTGACCCGCCTGCGCGCCAGACCCAGCACGCCGAAGTGGTCGAGCAGGATGGCGGCCACGATCTGAGAGGCGATCACCAGCGTCGTGGCGAGGGCGGCGCCCAGGGTCCGCGTCAGCAGCACGCTCCCGACTACGTACGCACTGCCCACCACGCCGCCCAGCCAGGCCCAGCGTGGGGCGCGGCGGCCCGCCGCCCAGTTTGGGGTCAAACGCTGCGTTCCGAGCAGCAGGCCGAGAAACAGCGCGCCGACGAGGTAGGAGGTCGCCGCCGTGAGGGTCAGGGAGTGAACGTGCCCGGCCAGCGCCCCGTTCGTGGCGAACTGCGCGGGGAGGAGGACACCCGCCAGAACAGCAAGGGCCAGGGGGAGGGTTCGCCGGGGGGAGAGAGGGACAGACATGGCACTCCTTTGTTTCACCAGTAAACATTTTTCCAGTGAATAAATCAACCCAGTCCTTTCCTTCAGATACCAGAGTCCGCTGGCTCGACTCCCAGGGCACAGAGGCTGGAGCGGTGCAGGATTGGTCGATCCCCGGGCGAAGGGGACGGTGCTTCTGACTGTGACCCAGCAAAAGAAGATGGGGAGAGCTATCGAAGCTCTCCCCACCCTGGAAGTGCGGGTGACTGGACTCGAACCAGTCGGGGGCCGACACGGACCCGCTCGCACGCCCGTTTTTGAGAAGGTGGGCGTCTCCCTTCCAAGAGCGCCTGGGGCGACCCCATTCGCTGGGGGTACCCAGGCCGCTCGTCCGAGGGGCCAAGCCAGCCTCTGCGCGAGCGTCTCAAGATCCGATTCCGTTCGTCACGCGCCTGTCACAAGGTCGGCGTGAGCCGCCAACCGGGCGAAGGGCGGCCCACAGGCCGCCCTTGATTTCCCTAAGGTAGCGTCAAATACATGCGAAGTCAACCCTATGCGCTGGAATGCGGACAAACGTCTGCATCCTCATCGGCATCTTGGCGCGTCTGGGACGAGGCTCCTCCCTCCGTCCGAACCCCGCCGAAAAAAGTCCCTCGTTCCATCGCGCACCGACCGTCACCTGCCGATGCAACCCCGCCCCCGTTGTCCTGCCTCGGCGACCTCACCTGGCGGCGTCGTGGACGGGCGTTTCGGTTCACCTGAATGTTGTCCGCATTCCAGTATGGACGCCCGGCGCTGGACCCCACGCGCCGACGACCCCAGCCGGGGCGGCCTCTCCAGAAACGTCACGAGCACCCACACGGACAGGTCCGGCGCGGCGCGGCGGCGTCATCCGCCCGTGAGGGCGCCGTGTCAGGCCGGGGGGTGAGGACCTCCCACCCGCGGCGGCGCGGTCGATGCCCGCACGACGAGTTCGACGGGCAGGGTGATCGTCTGGGCAGGCAGGGCCTCTCCCCGCAACAGCTTCAGGATCAGTTCGCCCGCCAGCCGCCCCATCTCGGCCTTGGGGAAGCGGACGGTGGTGAGGGGCGGGTTGAGGTAGGCGGCGCTGGAGATGTCGTCGTAACCGACCACAGAAAGGTCGCCGGGCACGCCCAGGCCCGCGTGCTGCACTGCGCGGCAGGCCCCCAGGGCGAGCAGGTCGTTGTGCGCGAAGATCGCCGTGGGAGGCTCGGGGAGGGTCAGCAGCCCCCGCATCACCCGGTCGCCCTCCGCCTGGGTCGCGCCGCACTCGACCACCAGCGCGGGGTCGTAGGGGAGACCCGCCTGCGCGAGCGCCTCCCGGTAGCCGTCCACCCGCTCGCGGCTCAGGGCGCTCGTCGGCGTCTCCCGCAACAGGGCGACGCGGCGGTGACCCAGTTCCAGCAGGTGCCCGGTGCCGACCTGCCCGCCCCGGAACTCGTCGATGGCGATGCAGGGCACGCCCTGAACGTCGTGTTCGAGCACCACGACCGGAAGCCGCGCCTGGAGGATGGGCCGCAGCAGCGCGGTCGGCTCCGAGGAGGGGACGACCACCATCGCGTCCACCCGTCCCGCCCGCAACGCCTGGACGTACCTCGCCTCGCGCTCCGCCTCCCCACCGCTGTTGCACAGCATCACCAGAAAGCCCTGCGCGTGGCAGTACGCCTCGAGGGCCTGGGCGACCTCGGCGTAAAAGGGGTTGGTGATGTTGGGCAGCAGGAGGCCGACCGCCCGACTCTGCCTCAGCCGCAGGCCGCGCGCGAGTTCATTGGGGTAGTACTCCAGCTCGTCGATGACGGCCTGCACCCGCGCCCGCGTCTCCGGGGATACCGGGCGCGGGCCGCCGTTGAGCACGTAGGAGACGGTCGCCACCGACACGCCCGCCCGCTCGGCCACGTCCTTGTGGGTCACGCGGCGACCGCGCCCCTCCAAGCTGGGGTCTTCGGGAGAGCCGGACTTGCCCGATCTGGACCGGGGACGGGATGAGGTGTTTCTGGTCACGGTAAGATTCCTTGGGCGGCGGGGCCGGGGCGCGGTCTCACACGATCAGCCGCACGGCCGCCAGCCCCGAGAGCCCCAGCACCAGCACACGGAAGCCCCGCTCGGGAACGAACGGCAGGAGGTGTCGACCGGCGAGCGCCCCCAGCCCCAGGGCGGGCAAGAGCGTTCCAGTAAAGAGCAGGGTGCTGGCGGTGAAGAGTGGCTCGGCGGGATTGTCGGCGGTGAGCAGCAGCAGCAGGGGCACTTTCGCCACGTTGAAGATGAGGAAGGTCCAGGCGGTCGTGCCCAGCAGCCGCTCCTTGGGCAGCCCCGCCGCCGTCATGAAGACCGCCATGACGGGTCCCGCCGCGTTCGAGACCATCGTGGAAAAACCCGCCAGGATTCCGGTCAGGACCGTGCCCACGCGGGAGGTGGGCCGCAGTCGGTCGCCCAGCCTCTCCCGCAGCAGCGTCAGCGCGAGCATGGCGAGGATGAGCACGCCGATGACCGGGCCCAGCGGATCGGCCCGCAGGTGCAGGTCGCCGAGCACCTTGAGGGCCACCGCGCCGACGAGAAGCCCGCCCGTCACCCAGGGGGCGATCCGCCGCAGCCATCCCCAGTCCGCGTGCTGGCGGTAGAAGGCCACCGCGAAGCCGTCCCCGAGCAGCAGCAGCGGCAGCGTCGCCCCCACCGACAGCCGCGCGCCGAGCACCTGCGCCATCAGCGGCACGGCGAGGATACCCGCGCCCGGCACGCCCGTCTTGGAAAAGCCGATCAGAAAGGCGGCCAGGGCGCCCAGCGCGTACTGCCAGGGGTCGAATGACATGGCGGGACGGCCCCTATAAACCGATGCGCCCGAGGTACTCGCGGTTGCGCCGGGCACTCTCGGCCGGACTCCCCAGGCCGGGCAGCACGTCCTGCTCCACCACCACCCAGCCCCCGTAGCCGTTCTCCCCCAGTTGCCGCAGCACGGCGGGAAAGTCCACCTTCCCCTTCCCCAGCTCGCAGAAGACGCCGTGCCCGACCGCCGTCACCCCGTCCCACCCTTCCCGGCGCGACTGCTCGGCCACCCGCGGGTCCTGGTCCTTGAAGTGGACGTGCCAGATGCGGTCCCGGTGGCGCCGCAGCCCCTCCACCGCGTCCCCGCCCGCGAAGGTGTAGTGCCCGGTGTCGAAGCACAGCCCCATCACCTCGGGGTCGGTCATCGCCAGAAAACGCTCGATCTCGGCGGGCGTCTCCACCCAGGTCCCGATGTGGTGGTGGAAGACGGTCCGCAGCCCCGTTTCCCGCATCACCGCGCGGGCCACCCGGTTCGCCCCGGCGGCGAAGACCTCCCACCCCGCCTCCGTCATCCCCATCTCGGGCGTGATGCGGCCCGCGTTCAGCGTCCGCACGGGGTCGGTGTAGGGATCGTTCCCCAGCACCACGACGGCCCCCGGCCCCCCCACGGCGGCGAGGAGGCGGGCGGTGCGAACGGCCTCGGCCTCGCTCTGGGCGTGGCGTTCGGGGTCGTGGAGGTAGACGCTCACCCAGGAGCCGAGCAGCTTGAGGTGGCGGGCGGACAGCTCGCCGCGCAGGGTGTCCGGATCGGTGGGCATGAAGCCCCAGTCGCCCAGCTCGGTGCCGACGTAGCCGGTCTGGTGCATCTCGTCGAGGACGGTGGAATACCCGCCGCGCTCGCCCTCGATGTTCTCGATCACGCCCCACGAGCAGGGGGCGTTGGCAACTTGGATCATGTGGACTCCTTGTTTTTTCTCCTCCCCCCTTGTGGGGGAGGCCGGGTGGGGGGTGGCAAGCGCAGCTTGCCCTGCCGCAAGGCATTCCTGAGAGGGAAACAGGGCACTCGGAGTCCCCCGTCCTGCACAGCCCAGCGAGTCAAGGGGGAGGAGCCTCCGAGGCCGCCTGCGCCGGGTCCTCCTGCACAAGCGTCTCGTCTTGTCCCCCCAGCACAGGCCGGGCTTCTCCCCGCCGCGCCTCCCCGAAGGGCAGTTCCATCGCCCTTCCCCCCCAATCCTGGCGCATCCAGCCCCAGGCGGCCTCGTCCACGGGAGGGCGGCTGCGCTCCTCGCCCTGCGCCTCCCCGGCCATGTAATTCAGGTAATAGACGTTGCTGCCCGGCGCGGCGGCCACCGGGTGATACCCCCGCCGCGAGAGGATCAGGTCGCCGTCCCGCGCGAGGAGCAGTTCGTCCTCGCCGTCCTCCGGGCTGTAGTTGCGGTGGACCGCCCAGCCCTCGGGGGGCAAGACGCGGTAGTAGTACGTCTCCTCGATGTAGAGGGAGCCGAGTCTTCCGTCGTGGCGGTGGGGAGGCCAGCCGCTCCAGTTGCCGCTGGGCGTGTAGACCTCGTACAGCAGCAGCCGCTCGGCGGGAAGGTCCGGGCCGAGGATGTGGCTGACCTGCCGGGTGGCGTTCGCTCCGCCGCGCAACTCGACCCGAATCTCCTCCGGACGGATGAGGCGGACGGGCAAGCGGCCCTCGGCGGGGGCGCCGCCTATCGCGTAGGTGCTGTCCTGCGTGGCGGTCAGCGTGTAAGTCGTGCCCGGAGGCAGGTACAGCACGTGCGGAAGCCCGGTGAAGACGCTTTCCCGCCGCAGCGGGTATGTCTCCCCGTTCACCTCGGCGGCGAGGTCGCCCTCCTGCGGCACGAGGGCCATCTCCAGCCCGCCCGTCTCGCCCGCTCTGGCCTCGCCCGCCTTCAGGTGCTCGACCCGGAAGGTGAGGTACTGCCACCCGGCGCTCTCGGCGGTGATGCTGGGGCGCGCGTCGGGGGTCGTGGAGAAGTGGTTCGTCCCCGTCACGTCGTCACCTCGCCCACCCGGGCGCGTGGGTTGAGGAGTTCGAGGTACGGTGCGGCGGTCCGCTCCACGGCGGCGCGGATGACGGCGTATCCGGCGCGGTGGGAGGTCAGACCCGGCGTCTCCTCGCTCCACGCTTTCCTCACGGCACGGTAGAGGGCGCTCCCAATATTCACCTTCACTACGCCGCAGCCCAGGGCCGCCCGCACGTCGTCCGGGTGGATGCCGCTGCCACCGTGGAGGACGAGCGGGCCGTCAACTGCGTCCGCAACAGCTTTCAGCAACCCCAGGTCCAGCCGTGAACTTTGCCCGTGCTCGCTGCCCACCGCGCAGGCCACCATATCGGCCCCCGCCTCGCGCAGTTGGCGGGCGTGGTCGGGGTCGGTCGTCTCCAACTCGTTGTGCTGGCCGGGAATACCGAAGCTCTCGGCGCTCACCTCCAGCGAGGCCCCGGCGGCGTGCGCGATCTCGGCGAGGCGGGTGGTCAGGTTCAGCACCTCGGGGAAGGCGTAGTCCTGCCCGTCGAACATGACGCTGGAGTACCCGGTGCGCAGGCATTCCACCGCCATCTCCAGCCCTCGCCCGTGGTCGAGGTGCAGGGCGACGGGCACGCTCACCTCGTCGGCGAGGGCGCGGACGGTCTGGGCGAAGACGTGGGCGCTCGCCTGCTCGATGTCCGCCGGGTAGGTCTGGAGGATGACGGGCACCCCGGCCTTCTCCGCCGCCCGCACGCACCCCTTCGCCATCTCCAGCGAGCAGAAGTTGAAGGCGGGCAGCGCGTAGCCTTCCCGGTACGCCTCCGCGATCAGCGGGCGAGCGTCGGTGACGTAGGGCATTCCCAACCTCCCTTCTCCAGGGCGAAAGCGTCCACCTCGGCCTGGGTGGGCGTGAAGTCTGCACAGCCGATCCGGTTGACGACGATGGCCCCGCAGGCGTTCCCCAGCCGCGCGCTGCGGAACCAGTCCCAGCCCCGCAGCCGCCCCGTGATCAGCCCGGCGGCGAAGGCGTCCCCCGCCCCAAGGACGCTGACGACCTCGACGGGGAAGCCGGGGACGCTGAGCGCCTCCTCTCCCGCCCGGTGGACGGTGCAGCCGCGCTCGCCCTCCTTCACGACGACGGTGGGCACGCGGGACAGCAGGGCCGCCGTGTTCGCCGCCACGTCCCCGCGAATCTCGGGAGCCGTCATCTGGTTGTGGCGGATGGTGATGTCGGCGGGATCACGCAGCATCGCCGCGTTGATTTCTTCTTCCGTGCCGACCACCACGTCCACGTTGGGCAGCAGCGCCCGGATGGTCAGCCCGAAGGCGCGCGGGTCGTGCCACTGATTCGCCCGGAAGTCGAGGTCGAGGTACACCGGCACGCCCGCCGCGCGCGCCCGCTCGCACGCCGAGAGGACGGCGCTGCGGCTGGGCTCCTTGGACAGCGCTGTCCCGTTGACGACGAGCGCCCGCGCCCCCTCGATGGGGACACCCTGCATATCGTCAATGCTGATCTGGATGTCCGCCGCGTTGTCCCGGTAGAAGGTGATGGGAAAGCGGTCGGGCGGCTGCATGGCGAGGATGACGGCGCTTGTCCGCGTGCCCGCCTTGCGCGGGATGTAGTCGGTACTCACTCCCTCGCGCTCCAGCCCCGCGAGGATGAAGTCGCCCACCTGATCGTCCCCAACAGCGGTGACGAGGGCCGCGTCCACGCCCAGCCGCGAGGCTCCGACGGCGATGTTGAGGGGACTGCCGCCCAGGTAGGCGCCGATGGTGCGGACTTCGGGGAGGGGCTTGCCCACGTCCTGCGAGTACAGGTCGATGGAACTGCGCCCAATGGTGATGAGGGCAGGAGTTGGGGGTTGGGGGGGATCGGTCATGGTGGGTTCGCTTTCGTTGGGCGTGCGAGTCAGTGCCCGAGTCTTTGGTCTTTTCTCCTCCCCCTTGACTCGTAGAGCTGCTTGCAGAGGGGGAGGCCGGGAGGGGTGGACGGGCGGCGCGTCTGAGCCGGTGGGAAGGGGGAAGGCATCTTCTTTGCTTTGGAGCCGGTCACACGCCTCCTCACCCCAGCCCTCTCCCGCAAGGGGAGAGGGAGAAAACACCGCTTTACCCGCCCAACACCCTCAGAACGTCCGGCTCCACTCCCTCGGCCACCGCTCCACCACGACCTTCGTCTCGGTGTAGAACTCGACCCCGTGGCGTCCCTGCGCGTGCAGGTCCCCGAAGAAGGAGTCGCCCCAGCCCGAGAAGGGGAAGTAGGCGATGGGCGCGGCCACCCCGATGTTGATACCGATATTCCCCGCCCGCGCCTCATGCCGGAACTTGCGGGCCGCCGCGCCGCTGCTCGTAAATAAGCTCGCTTGGTTGCCGAAGGCCCGCTCGTTCACGAGCTTGACGGCCTCGTCCACCGTCGCGGCGTGCATCATGCTCAGCACCGGGCCGAAGATTTCCGTGCGGGCGATCTCGCCCTGCGGCGGCACGTCGTCGAGTAGGGTCGGCCCCACGAAGTAGCCCCCCTCGTAGCCGGGCACCTTCGCCCCGCGTCCGTCCACGATGGCGCGGGCGCCCTCCTGTTCTCCCTTGGCGATCAGACCCTCGATGCGCTCCTTGCTCCCCTCGTTGATCACCGGGCCCATCTGCACGCCGTCGTCGAAGCCGTACCCGACGCGGCGGCTCTGGGCAATGTCCACCATCAGGTCGGTGAAGTCCTTGCGGGCGTCACCGACCGTGATCGCCACGCTCGTCGCCAGGCACCGCTGGCCCGCACACCCGAAGGCGCTGTCGGCCAGGATGGTCGCCGTCATTTCCATGTCCGCGTCGGGGAGGATGACCGCCGGGTTCTTCGCGCCGCCCTGCGCCTGCACGCGCTTGCCGTTCTTCGCCCCGCGCTCGTAGATGTAGCGGGCGACGGGGGTGGAGCCCACGAAGCTGATCGCGCGCACCTGCGGGTGGTCGAGCAGGGCATTCACCACGTCCTTGCCGCCGTTCACGAGGGAGAGGACGCCCTTGGGAAAGCCCGCCTTCTCGATCAGCTCGAACAGCTTCGTACTCGTCAGCGGCACCCGCTCGCTCGGCTTGAGGATGAAGGCGTTGCCGGTCGCTACCGCGTACGGCAGGAACCACAGCGGGATCATCGCCGGGAAGTTGAAGGGCGTGATCGCCGCGACCACCCCGAGGGGTTGGCGGAACATGTGCTCGTCGATGCCGCGGGCGATGTTCTCGTTGTTCACCCCCTGCATCAGCATGGGGATGCCGCTCGCCACCTCAATGTTCTCGATGCCGCGCCGAATCTCGCCGATGCTCTCCGCGCGGGTCTTGCCGCACTCGTCGGTGATCGTGCGGGCGAGGTCCTCGATGTTCTCCTCGACCAGCGCCTTGAGCCGGAAGAGGGGCTGGATGCGGTCGCCGACGGGCACCTCGCTCCACTCGCGGAAGGCGGCCTGGGCGGCTTGAACCGCGCGGTCCACCTCCTGCGCGGTGGTCAGCGGCACGTCCGCGAGGGTCTGGGCGGTGGCGGGATTGATGACGGGTTGCGCCTCGCTGGAGCGCGAGGGTTCCCACTGGCCGCCCACGAAGTTCTGGAGCCGGGTCTGCGTCTGGGTCATGGTTCGCCGTCCTTTCGCCGCTGCGGGCGGGTCAAACTTCCTGTTTGCTGCGCGTCGGGGCGAAGTAGGCGCGTTGGGCCCCCACCTTCTCCTCGTAATGCTCGCGGGTCTGTCGGACCTGTTCCTGCTCCGAGACCTCCGCGATGGGCACGTCCCACCACGAGTCGAAGCCGGGCACGCGCTCGCGCAGGTTGACGGGCACGACAATGACCTGGACACCGCCCTGTTGACCCGCGTTTTCCAGCGCCGTCTGTAACTCCTCCAGCGTCTCGGCGCGCACCGCCTGGGCACCCATGCCCCGCGCGTGCATCACGAAGTCCACGTTCACGACCGGGCCGTCCGTCCGCCCCGTCTCCGGGTTGCGGTGCCTCAGCTCGTTGTTGAAGCTGGGGCTGCCGCACTCCATCTGGAGGCCGCGAATGCTCATGTACGCGCGGTTGTCCACCAGCACGACCGTCAAATTCAGATTCTCCGCGACCGCCGTGACGATCTCGGAGTTCATCATCAGGTACGAGCCGTCGCCGATCATCACGACCACGCGGCGGTCCGGCTGGGCGAGTGCGACGCCGATCCCGGCGGGAATCTCGTACCCCATGCAGGAGAAGCCGTACTCGACGTGGTAGGACTTGGAGTCGGTGGGCCGCCACAGGCGCAGCAGGTCGCCCGGCATACTTCCGGCGGCGCAGATGACGGTCGTGTTCTCCCCCGTGACGCTGTTCACCGTGCCGATCACCGCGCCCTGGGCGGGAGGTGTGCTGCCCGTGTCCGCGCGCTGGGCGTCCACGAGGCCGTGCCATTCGGTGATGAGGTCGCTGGCGGCGGTGCGGGTGGCCGAGGCCGTGCCCGCCCAACCTTCTAAGGCGGCCTGAAGCGCGTTCAGCCCTTCCCGAGCATCGGAGACCAAACTCAGCGCCCCCAGCTTCGCCGCGTCCATCGGCACCACGTTCAGGCCGATGAACTGGACCTCCGGGTTCTGGAAGGCCGTCTTGCTGGCGGTCACGAAGTCCCCGAGCCGCGTCCCGACCGCGAGCACCACGTCCGCCTCGCGCGCCAGCCGGTTCGCCGCGCTACCGCCGATGGAGCCGACCGGCCCGGCGTTCTGCGGGTGGTCCCACACCAGCGAGCCCTTGCCTGCCTGCGACTCGACGACGGGGATGCCGAAGGCCTCGGCGAACCCCGCGAGGTGCCTGTCCGCCCCGCTGTAGATCACGCCGCCGCCCGAGACGATCAGGGGACGCTGGGCGTTTCTCAACAACTCCGCCGCCTGCTGCACCACTTCCAACTCAGGCGGTGGACGGCGCACCCGCCACACCCGCTCGGCGAAGAAGCTCTCGGGCCAGTCGTAAGCCTCAGTTTGCACGTCCTCCGGCAACGAGACCACCACCGCGCCCGTCTCGGCGGGGTCGGTCAGCACGCGCACCGCTTCCGGCAGGGCGGAGAGGAGCTGCTCGGGCCGTGAAATCCGTGTGTAGAAGCGGCTGACCGGGCGGAAGCAGTCGTTCACGCTCAGGTCGTGCTCCAGTGGGTGTTCGAGCTGTTGCAGGACGGGATCGGGAATCCGGTTGGCGAAGATGTCGCTCGGCAGGAGCAGGACGGGCAGGCGGTTCACCGTCGCCAGCGCCGCACCCGTGAGCATGTTCAGGCTGCCGGGACCGATGCTCGCGGTGCAGGCGAAGGTCTGGAGGCGGTTTTTATGCCGGGCGAAGGCGGCGGCCACGTGGACCATCCCCTGCTCGTTCTGCGGGCGGTAGGTGGGGAGGTTCAGCTCGTCGCCGTACTCCTCCAGCGCCTGACCCAACCCGGCGACGTTGCCGTGCCCGAAGATGCCCCAGACGCCGGGGATCAGGCGCTGCCTTGCCCCGTCCCGCTCGCTGTATTGCGCGGCGAGGAACTTGAGCGCGGCCTGCGCGACCGTCAGACGAACCGTGTTCACGTGTCTCCTTGGGCTGCGGCGAGAGGCGCTGCCCTGTTCTAGTCGGTCAGGATGCGGGAGGGTGGGATGGGGAAGTCAAGTTCCCGGCCATTCAGGTGGGTCAGGAGGGGACCCCTGCCTCGGCCCGCACCTCGGCTACCCGGACGGTGCGTCGCTCGTTCAGGCTGCGGGTGCAGGCGAGCGCGAGGCGCAGGGACTCCACGGCGTCGCGCGGCCCGGGCTGCGGCGCCTCCCCGGCACGCAGGGAGGCCACGAAGGCGGCGATCTCGGCGCGGTAGGCGTCCTGAAAGCGGTCCATGAAGAAGTGGTAGTGGTCCATCGTGACGCCCTCGCCGTAGCGCAGGAGGGGCGTCTTGGGGGTGGCGTCCATGACCAGCTTGCCGCCCGAGCCGAAGACCTCGGTGCGGACGTCGTAGCCGTAGACGGCGCGGCGCGAGTTCTGGATCACGCCCTGGGCCCCGTTCACGAACTTCAGCAGCGCCGTGGTCGTGTCCACGTCCCCGATCTCGCCGATGGCCGGGTCCACCCGCGCGTCCCCGAGGACGGTGACCTCCTCCACCTCGCCCACCAGGAAGCGCGCGATGTCGAGGTCGTGGATCGCCTGATCGAGGAAGAGGCCGCCCGAGAGCCGCAGGTAGTCCAGGGAAGGCGGGGCGGGGTCACGTCCGGTCGCACCGAACTGCTCGACCGTGCCGATCTCGCCCGCCTGAACGCGCGCCCTGGCCTGCACGAACGCCGCGTCGAAGCGCCGCTGGAAGCCGATCTGGAAGGGCACGCCACGCTCTTCCACGACCCGCATGACGCGCTCGGTCTCGCCGAGGTCGGCGGCGACGGGCTTCTCGCAGAAGATCGCCTTCCCGGCGTTCGCGGCGGCCTCGATCAGGGCGGCGTGGGTGCTCGTGGGCGTCACGATGACCACGGCCTGCACCTCGGGGTCGTGGATGGCCTCCAGGGGGTCGCGGTACGTCCGCGCGGCGCGGGTGAGGCGGGCCACCCTCTGCGCGGCTTCCTCCACGGGGTCGGCGACGGCCACGACCCGCGCTTCCGGCAGGCCGACGAGCGCGCGGCCGTGTTCGGCGCCCATGCGGCCCGCGCCGAGGAGGGCAAAACGAAGGGGGGAGTCGCTGGACCTGGTCATGATGGACGCTCCTGAATTCGGGTCTGGGGTGCGGCCGCCCGGAGTCCTTCCGGGCATGGGCCCTGGGCGAGAGACCGCCGCGCGGCCTGTTCTAATCGATTAGAAGCCTAGCGAAGTTCGCGCGGGATTGTCAATGCGGTTGCCCTTCCGGTGGGAGGAGCCGGGTCAGGCGGCCGGGGCCCCGGGGGTTTTGCCGTCACGGCGTGAAGCGACGCAGGTGGACGCGGTAGACCCCGCGGGTGTCTTCCCGCCACGCGAGCACGACGTTCCCGGGGGCGTCCACCGCGACCGAGGGCGAGCGCGCGTCCCGGCCAGGGTCCCGGTTGACCGTCCCGAGGTCCTGCCACGCCGTGTCCGTCCAGCGGGCCAGCCGCACCTGACCCACGCCGCCGCGCTCCTCCACCCACGCCAGGACGGGCCGCCCCGCGCCGTCCAGCACGAGCGAGGGCGCCGACGCGAACCCCAGGCTGACCGCCCCGCCGAGGGCCGTCCAGCGCCCGCCGTCCCAGCGCGAGACGAAGAGGGTGTCGCGGCCGTCCACGTCCTCCAGCCAGGCGACCGTCGGGCGGCCCTGCCTGCCCAGCGCGAGGCGGGGCGCGGCGAGGTAGGTGGGGGCGCGTCCGCCCGGCGCCGCGCCCAGCCGGGTCCAGCGGTCGCCCGCCAGGCGGGCCACCACGACCCGGCTGGCGGTCACGTCGCCCTCCAGCCACGCGGCGGTGACCCCGCCCCGGCGGTCGAGGGCCAGCGAGGGCTGACGGCCGGAGGTGCCCGCCCCGTTCAGCGGCGTGCTCCTGACCCACGCGCCGCCTTGCCAGCGCCGCAGGGTCAGGACCGTTCCGGGACCCTGGCGCGGGTTCTCGCCCCAGACCAGCACGGGCTCGTCCTGCCAGGCGGCCAGCGCCCGCGTCTTGGCCGACTGCGGGGAGCTGATGCCCAGGTAGCGCGTTCGCCAGTCGGTCCAGGCGCCGCCCCGCCACGCGCGGAAGACCACCACGTCGTTGTCGCCGGAGTTCTCGTTCCAGGCCAGGAGGGGCGTGCCCCCGGCGCCCAGCGCGAGGTTGAGGTTGGCGGCGGGGCGCGGCCGGTCGTAGTTCAGGACCCCGCCGAGCGGCTGCCAGGCGCCGGAATTCCACCGCCACGCGCTCACCGTGCGGGCGGTGAAGGTGCCCCGCCCGCTCGTGGCCCGGCCCGCGTCGGTGATCAGCGCCAGCACGAGGCGGCCCTCCCGGTCGGCGGCGAGTTGCAGGTCGCGGACGGGCTGGAGAGCTTCCGGCGGTGGGGCGAGTGTCTGGACGCGCTCGGCGCCCCCCGCCAGGGCGAGGCCGAGTAGACAGAACGTGGGCAGGAACCTCAAGATGGGACCTTTCTGGGTTGGGGTGGGCGGGAACACCGGAGGGTTCCTATTGTGCGGCGTGGGCCGTCCGGGAGCAATGGGGCCGCGCGCGTAGGCCGTCTCGCCGAAGTCAGGCCCCCATCTCACGGCCCTGCGGCACGAGGGGACCCGGCCGGGACAGCACGGCGCGCGCGGCGGCGGCGGGAAGGGGGCGGGCGATGTAGTAGCCCTGGGCCATCGCGTAGCCCAGGTCGCGCACGCGGGCATACTCCTCGGCGGTCTCCACGCCCTCGGCAACGGTGTTCAGGCCCAGCGTGCGGCCGAGCGCGGCGATCACGCGGGCGAGTTCGGTGCCCACCCGGTCGCCCCCCAGCCCCGTGATAAAGGAGCGGTCCACCTTGAGGTCGTCGATGGGAAACTGCCGCAGGTAGCTCAGGCTGGAGTACCCGGTGCCGAAGTCGTCCACGGCGAGCCGGACGCCCAGGCTGCGCAGCGCCGCCAGGGTCCGCAGGTTCGCCTCCGCGTCGCTCATGACCACGTTCTCGGTGAGTTCGATCATCAGCCGCCCCGGCGCGAGGCCCGACTCCCGCAGCGCCGCCGCCACGTCCTCCACCACGCCGTCTTGCGCGAGGTGCGCCGCCGTGAGGTTGACGCCCACGCTGGGCGGTTTCTCGCCGGGGGGCGCCGCCCAGCCCGCGACCTCACGGCACGCCGCCCGCAGCACCCAGCGGCCCAGCGGGACGACCAGCCCGGTCTCCTCGGCCACCTCCAGAAAGGCTTCGGGCCCCAGGAGCCCGCGCGTGGGGTGGGGCCAGCGCACCAGCGCCTCCACGCCGCCCGCCCGCCCGGTCCGCAGGTCCACCAGGGGCTGGTAGTGCAGCTCGAACTCCCCGCGCGTGAGGGCCGCGCGCAACTCGGCCTCCACCTGCACGCCCTCCACGACCGCCGCGTGCATGGAGGCGTCGAAGAGCTGCGCCCGGCCCCGCCGCCCGGCCTTGGCGCGGTACAGGGCCACGTCGGCGTTGCGCAGCAGGGCCTCGCCGTCCTCGCCCCCCCCCCGCAGGGCGATGCCCACGCTCGCGCCCACGGTCAGGGTCAGGTCCCGCACGGCGACCGGCGGGTTGAGGGCCCCCAGAAACCGGGCGGCGACCTCGCTCGCCTCGTCCGGGCCGCCCACCCCGGGGAGCAGCACCGCGAACTCGTCCCCGCCGAGGCGGGCCACCGTGGCGGCGGGGGGCGCGCAGGCCGCGAGGCGCCCGCCCACCGCGCGCAGCACCTCGTCGCCCGTCCCGTGGCCCAGGCTGTCGTTGATCGCCTTGAAGTTGTCGAGGTCCATCAGGAGCACGGCGGGGGTGCTCGGGGCGGGGGAGGGTTCGTCCAGCGCCTGCGCCATCCGCTCGTGGAAGAGGCGGCGGTTGCCCAGGCCGGTCAGGGGGTCGTGCAGGGCGAGGAAGGCCAGCCGGTCGGTCAGGCGCCGCCGCTCGCGCAACACCGCGCCCAGCAGCAGCCCCGAGAGGGTGAGGGTGAGCAGCCCGAATTGCAGCGCGAGGCCGCCCGTGCGCCGCACCTCCTCGTTTCCCGTGAGCAGCGCGACCCCCACGTTCAGGCCGAGCACCGTCAGGACCGTGCGCTCGAAGCCGTGGCGGGTGGCCGTCCACAGCAGCGGCACGAACAGGGCGTAGCTGAAGTCGAGGGTGGAACTGCGCGGCCCCCCGTACCCCACCCACAGCGCCAGCGCCGCGAGGCCGGCCTCCGCCAGAAGGTCGAGCACACGCCACCACAGCGGCGGGGGCCGCGCCGGTCCTTGCGGCTCTGGCTCCGCCGGTCCCGACGCCGGGGCCGCCCACAGCCCCGGCCAGCGGCGCAGCAGCAGCAGCAGGGGCGGCGCGAGCAGCCCGACGCCGGTGGCGGTCCCCGCCCACAGTTGCAAGAGGCGCTCGCCGATCTCGGCCCCGGCGAGCCGCCCGGCCCCGGCGACGCTCGCCACCTGAAGGGCCGCCACCCCCAGCGGCGCCCCGACCATCGCCACCGCCGCGAAGAGCTGAACGTCACGCAGCCGGGGAAGCCGGGGGTCGAAGCGCAATCGCTCCAGCAGCAGGCAGGCCAGGACCGTCCCGCCCACCGTGACCGCCGTCGAGAGGAGCAGCGGCAGGGGAGGGGGCGGCGCGGGGACCACCAGCGCCTGATGGAGCAGGCCGGTCACCACCAGAAACGGCCAGAAGCGCCGCCCGAAGACGAGCAGCAGCACGTAGTCGAGCGCGGAGGGCGGATACCACACCGACACGCCCGGCGCCGCGTTGAAGCGCTGGGACACCACGTCCAGGGCCAGCCAGGCCAGGAGATAGAACACACCGAGCCGGGCGGGGTGAGGCGCGCGGGGCGGCATGAGCCTAGGGGCTCTTCCGGGAAAGGCGGGGGGTGGGCCGAACACGCACGCCTGAGGATAAGTGTCTTTCGTGTCACTTCATGAGGGGCGCCCGGACGGTGGGCCCGGACCGGCCCTCAAGCCTCCCAGACGACCCGCGTCCCCCCGCGTTCCGGGACGATTACGCTGGACGCCGGGTGCCGCCCGCTCCCGTCCGGCCTTCCCGCCGCCCCCGCCCCGTCCGAGTCCCCTCCCCGCCGTCCCTCAGGAGTGTGCCCATGTCCGACGCCTCTGCCCCCCGTCCCGCGGCCAGGTCCGGCCTCGACCGTTTCTTCGGCCTGAGCGCCTCCGGCTCGACCGTCCCCCGCGAGCTGCGCGCGGGCCTGACGACCTTCCTCACCATGAGCTACATCCTCTTCGTCAACCCGCAGGTCCTGTCCGCCGCGATCCAGGTGCCCAACGCCTTCGTGCAGCTCCTGATGACCACCGCCCTCGCTGCCGCCTTCGGTTCGCTGGTCATGGGGTTGATCGCCAAGTACCCCTTCGCCCAGGCACCCGGCATGGGCCTCAACGCCTTCTTCGCCTTCACCGTCGTGCAGGGCCTCGGCGTCCCGTGGCAGACGGCGCTGGGCGCCGTCTTCATCAGTGGCGTGCTCTTCGTCCTGCTCAGCGTCCTGGGTGCGCGCCAGGCCATCGTGCAGGCCATCCCCACCTCGCTCAAGTTCGCCATCACCGGCGGCATCGGCGCCTTTCTGGCCTTCCTGGGGCTGCGCAGCGCCGGGCTGGTCGTCAGCAACGACGCGACCCTGCTCGGCCTGGGTTCGCTGCGGGCCCCGACCGTGTGGCTGGCGCTGCTGGGGCTGCTCATCGCCGCCGTGTTGATGAGCCGCCGCGTGACCGGCGCCATCCTGTGGAGCATCCTCGCCACCACCGCCGTCGCCATCCTCACCGGCGCCGCCGTGTACGCGGGCGGGGAGAACGGGGCGCTGCGGGCCTTTCCCGGCTTCGGCGGCGCGTTCCTGGGCATCTTCGGCACGCCCGTCTGGCCCTCCTCCCTCGTGGGGCAACTCGACCTTGCGGGGGCGCTGGGGTTGGGGCTGCTGAGCGTGGTGTTCACCTTCTTCTTCGTGGACTTCTTCGACGCGACGGGGACGCTGACGGGGCTGTCGCAGCGGGCAGGCTTTCTGGACGAGCACGGCAACATGCCCCGCGCCCGGCGCCTGTTCGCCATGGACGGGCTGGCCGCGATGTTCGGTGCCTTCATGGGGACGAGCACGACCACCGCCTATGTCGAGAGTGCCTCGGGCATCGGGGAGGGGGGCCGCACGGGACTGACGGCGGTGACGGTCGGGGTCCTCTTCCTGCTGAGCATGTTCCTGTGGCCGCTCGCCGCCGCGATCCCGGGTGCGGCCACCGCACCCGCCCTGATCCTGGTGGGGGCGCTGATGATGGAGGGGGTGCGGCAGGTGGACTGGGACGACATCAGCGAGGGGCTGCCCGCGTTTCTGACCGTGATCGCGATGCCGCTGACCTTTTCGATTGCCAACGGGGTCTCCTTAGGCGTGATCAGCTACTGCGCGATCAAGCTCTTCAGCGGGCGCGCGCGGCAGGTCAGCCCCATCCTGTATGTGGTGGCCGCCCTGCTCCTCGCCCGCTATATCTGGCTGGTCGGCGAGTAGCGTCGCCCGGGCGGACCAGGGAAGGGAGACGGGCACGCGGCCTCGTCTCCTTTCTCTTCGGGCCTACTCCTCGACCCAGCGTACCTTGTCCTCGACGGGTCGCCGCGTGCCCAGGGGCCAGTCCGCGCGGGGGAAGCCGAGGTACACCACGCCCACCATGCTCGCCTCCCCGGGGAAACCCAGCAACCGGGCCGTGTTGGGGTGCAGGGACGGCGCGTTGGTGATCCACTTGCCCACGAGGCCGTGCGCCGTCGCGGCCAGCAGGAGGTTGTGCACGGCGCACACGGTCGCCCACTGCTCCTCGTGGAGGGGCATCCGGGGTCTGACGGACGGCTCGGCGGCCACGGCGATCCACACGGGCGCGAGGTTCTGGCGGTCGCGCTGGCCCTGGCGGGCCTCCTCGGTCAGCGCCGGGTTGAGGAGGCCCGCGCTGGCGTTGAGCGCCCCCGAGAGCCGCGCCCGCCCGGCCCCGGTGAACACAATGAGGCGCCAGGGCTCGGTGCGCCCGTGGCTGGGCGCCCAGTTCGCCGCCTCGAAAAGGGCGTGCAGGGTCGCGCGCGGCACCGGGGCGGGGGAGAGGTCCTTCAGGTCCGCCGTGCGGCGGTGCCGGATGGCGTGGAGGACGGCCTCGCGGTCGCGGGCGTCGTGACCGGGGGCGGGGGGAGGGGACGCCGGAGGGCTGGACATGCCCCCGAGTATGGGCGGTGGCAGAGCCCGGTGGATGGAGGTTCGTCCCGAAAACCCTTCCCCCTGTGGGAACAGGGTGCCGCCCGCGTCCTCAGGGGGCGCCGCGCTCGGTAAGCTGCGCCGCCGAACCGCCCGCCCGCCGCGCCCTACACTCACGCCGTGCCCGACCGACCCGTTCCCCTTGCCAGCTTCACCCTCACGCGCTACGCGGGGCGCGACGGCTGGCGGGGCTTCACGCGGATGGGCCTGGACCGGGGCGCCCTCGCCCGCACGCCCGGCCTGACCTTCTGGCGTCTGCTCGGCACGGGGCGGGGGCAGAACCTGGCGCTGGGGGCGGACGCCCTGCGCTGGGCGCGCTTCGGCGTGTGGTCCTCCCGGGAAGCCTTCGAGGCGTTCGAGGAAAGCCCCTTTCGCCGGGCGGAGCGGGAGCGCTCGCTCGAAACGTACACGCTGCTGCTGCGGCCCCTCCGGGCGCGGGGGTCGTGGGGCGGCGTTTCCCCCTTCGGCGAGCTGCCCCCGCCCGCCGAGTACGCGGGCCCCGTCGCGGTCCTCACCCGCGCCTCGATCCGCCCCTCGCGCCTGCTGGCCTTCTGGCGGGCGGTGCCGGACTCGCAGCGCGGCCTGCACGACAACCCCGCCCTGCTCGCCTCGGTGGGCGTCGGGGAGGTCCCCCTGCTGCATCAGGCCACCTTCAGCCTGTGGCAGGGTGCGGAGGGCGTGCGGGCCTTCGCGTACGGCGCGGGCGGCCACCGCGCGGCGATCCGGCAGACGAGGGCGCTCGACTGGTACGGCGAGGAACTCTTCGCCCGCTTCGCGCCCCTGCGGGCCGAGGGGACCTGGGGCGGCCGCGATCCGCTGGCCGGGCTGCTGCCGTCCCCCTGAGTCCCCCTACCGGGTCGCCCGCGCCGTCACCGCGAACAGGGGATCGTGGCCCCGCCCGCGCGGGCTGCGGTCGTGCGCCGTGACCTCCCCCCAGTTCCCCGCCTCGCGCAGGTACCCGGCCACGAGGTCCAGCCGCCCGGCATCGCCCAGCGTGTGCCAGACCGCCACCGCTTTGGTCGGGAAGCAGCGGTTCGAGAAGGTGATCACCACCGGACCGCCCGGGGTCAGCACCCGCCCCAGGTCGCGCAGGACCTCGACCGGCCGGGTCAGGTAGTCGACGGACACCGTGATGCCCGCCCCACCAAACTCCCCGTCCCCGAAGGGCAGGAGGGGGTCGCGGTTGAGGTTCTGCACCACGGAGCCCGTCAGGCGCGGGTTGCCCGCCAGTTCCTCGCGGTTGAGACCCAGGCCGACCACCCGGCGGTACTCCACCTCGGGCGGGAGGTGGCTCACCCACGAACTCATCAGGTCGAGGATGGCCCCACCCGGCGGCAGGTACTCGCGGTAAAGCTGCGTCACGGCGGCGATGGCCGCGTCGTCGATGTGGGTGACGAAGCGTGGCTGGCGGTAGAACAACTCGTCGGGCGTCTCGTCGAGGCGCCGGAAGGCCCCCCGGGGCAGCTTGCTCATGCGCCCCATTGTGGAAGGCGGCGGGGCGGGGGAGAGCGAGATCGCCCCCACTCGCGGGGCGAGGGCGGGTCAACCCCTCAGGCAGCTCCCCTCAAAGGGAGCCGGGAAGCCGGGCCACAGCAACGGCGTCTCTTGCCTCCATTCAAGGAGAGGTGGCCCAAAGGGCCAGAGGAGTACCCTGCCCCATGCGCCTCCTCTCCGTCAACGTCGCCCGGCCCCGCGAGCACCGGGTCGTCGGCAAGCCCGGCACGACGGGCATCCACAAGGAGCCGCAGCCCGGCGCGGTTCACGTCGGGCCCCTCGGCCTCGCGGACGACCACATTGCGGACGTGAACAACCACGGCGGGCCGGATCAGGCCGTCTCCCTCTACAGCGCGGAGGACTACGACGAGTGGGCGGAGCAGCTCGGCGGGGCCCTGGAACCCGGCACCCTGGGCGAGAACCTGACCCTCTCCTCGTTCGGGCCGGGGCCGGTGCGGATCGGCGACCGCTACCGGATCGGTGAGGTGGTGCTGGAGGTCACCTCCCCCCGGATTCCCTGCGCCACCCTCGCCGCGCGCATGGGCGACCCAGCCTTCGTGAAGAGGTTCCGGCAGGCCCGCCGCCCCGGCTTCTACGCGCGGGTGCTGGCGGAGGGGGAGGTCCGCGCGGGGGCTGAGGTCGAGCGCGTCCTGGCGCGGACCGACACCCCCACCCTCCTCGACCTCTTCGAGCTGTTCTACGCCCCATCGCCCTCCCCGGAGACGCTGCGCTGGGCGCTTTCCGCCCCGGTCGCCGTCCGCAACCGCGAGGAGTACGAGGCGCGGCTTCGGGACCTCACCCGGTAGCGCGCCCCCCTACCCTCTCAGCCCCCGCCGGGCCACGTCGCGGAAGTACACGAGTTCCTTGCTGCCCGGGAAGGCACGTAAGGTCTTTTGCGTCAGGTCGAGCGTCTTGCGGTGGTCGCCCACCCGGGTCCACGCCTCGAAGGCCTCCTGGCGGTAGAGGTAGTACAGGGTGGGCACCCCCAGGGCCACCGCGCGGTCGAAGTTGGCCGCCGCCTCGCGGGCGTTGCCCAGCCGCAGGTTCGCCTTGCCGAGCCCCCACCAGGTGTAGGGGTCGCCCGGCCGGGCCCGCACGTTCCGCTCGCCGATCTGCTTGAGCTTGCGCCAGTTGTTCGCCGCGCGGAAGTCGTCGCCCAGGACCGCCCGCACGTCGACCTCCTTGGAAGGCGGGTACGCGATCAGGTACTCGCCGTTGTAGAAGTGCCACAGGTCCGTCATCTGGGCGGTGCTCAGGCGCAGGGCGGGCCCGCGCAGGGGGTCGCTCGTCAGAAATTCCCCGCCCCGGTAACCGTACACCGTGCGGAAGTGGGCGACGTTGCTGCCGGGCCGCAGCCGCTGCTGGACCACGACCGGGAGCCCGCGCGCGAGCAGTTCGCGCAGCAGTTCCGGCGTCCCGGCGTAGCGGATCACGCTCCGCAGCCCGAAGCGCCCGAGGTACGCGGCGAGTTCGAGGCTGGTGACCTGCGGGTCGCGCGGGCTGTCCTTGAGGGCACCCACCGCCTGTGCCTGGGTCACCCGCGTGCCGTGGTAGCCCAGGATGGTCAGGGCGGTCACCGGCCCGCAGTTGTCGGGCCCCTGCCGCTCATAGCGGATGTTCTTCAGCGTCACGCTGGCGGGAAGGGCCGATCCCAGGCCGCCGAGGGCGAGCAGGGTCAGCGGAAGCCACTTGGCGAACATGCCCCAGTGTGGGGGCCCGGCCGGGGGACAACACGCGCCCCCGGTTGCGAATCCCTTCAGGGAGGGAGCCCGCCCCTCAGCCCTCCGGGTGCGTCTCGTCCCTGACCGTGACCGTCTCGGGCAGCGCGCACGCCGTCACGGCGCCGTGGGGGGAGACGGCGAGCACGCGCCTCTCCGCCAGCGTCCACAGGGCGCGGTGGACGCCCATCTCGGCCCCCGCGTCCCCGGACGGGGCCAGGCGGTCGAGGAGGGTGGTGTAGCGCAACTCCTCCCCGGTGCCGCCCGCCCAGGGGGTCGCCCCGGCGACGAGGAGCAGCACCCGGCGCTGCTCGGCGCTCTCGGCGAGGGCGAGGAGGGCCTGTTTCGCCCGCAGCCGCGCGGCCCGGTCCTCGCGCTCGCGGCGGCGGCGGTCCAGGAGGGCGGCCACCTCGTCCGGCAGGGGCTCGCCCCGCCCGGCGCGCGACTCGATCAGTCTCTCCAGGTGCCCGTCGGCGCGGGCGCGGGCCGCCTCCCGCAGCTCCCCGGTGCGGCCCCGCAGCTCGGCGGCGGCCTCCTGCACCCGGGGATTGTGGCTCACCGTCTCGGCGAGGCGGCGGGCGGCGTCCCGGAACCTCCCGCGCGCCCGGGTTTCCTCGTCGGTGGTCGTGTCGCTCTGGCCCTTGGGCCTCGTGTCGCGCAGTCTCATGTGCCCTCCTCGGGGTCGTCCGGTCATGCCCGCGCGCAAGGCGCCGGGGCCGGATGTGCCCCCCATTCTCGCACCCCGCCCGGTGAGTTCGGGATGGGATTCCGAAAGGCAAGGCCGCCGCGATCCGGGCGGCGGCGGTCCTGGGGTGCGTGGGCGAATGTCTTACCGGAACAGCTCGATCACCTTGATCAGCGTCTGCCAGATCGCCCACGTCATCGGAATCAGCACGACGAGCCAGGCGAGGATGACGGCGGCGGGGGAGGTGCTCTGTTCGCGCATGGGGTCTCCTGTTCTCAGTCGTCGGCGGCCGTCTGGTGGCCCAGGGTGCGGTCGGCGTAGTGGCGGGACGAGACGGGGCGCACGAGCAGGTTGGCGACGAAGCCCACCACGAGCAGCCCGGCCATGATCCACATGACGGTCGAGTACGCCTGCGCGGCGGGGACCCCGGCGGCGATCTGGCGGTCGCGGAAGCCGTTCACCAGCGAGGGCCCGGCGATGGCGGCGGCGCTCCAGGCGAGGAGCAGGCGGCCGTGGATGGCGCCCACGTTCAGCGTGCCGAACAGGTCACGCAGGTAGGCGGGCACCGTGGCGAACCCGCCGCCGTACATGCTCATGATGACGCCGAAGGCCAGCACGAACAGCGCCAGGCTCGCCGTCTGCCCGAAGACCGGAATCAGGAAGTACAGCACCGTGCCCAGCGCGAAAAAGACCATGTACGTCGGCTTGCGCCCGATCCGGTCGGAGGTCGAGCTCCAGAAGAGGCGCCCGCCCATGTTAAAGAGGCTCAGCAGCCCCACGAAGCCCGCCGCCGCCGTGGCGGTCACGCCGTTCCCGGCCCCCAGCACCCGGTCGCTGAACATCTCCTGGATCATCACCGAGGCCTGCCCCAGCACCCCGATCCCCGCCGTCACGTTGCAAAACAGCACCACGAACAGCAGCCAGAACTGCGGCGTCCGCATCGCCTGTTCGACGGTGACGTTGTGCGTGGAGATCATCCCGTGCGACGTGCTCGGCGCGGGCGGCGTCCACCCCTGCGGCCTCCAGCCCTCGCGCGGCACCCGCACCAGAAAGGCCCCGAACATCATCAGCGCGAAGTACAGCGCCGCCATCGTGACGAAGGTCGGCACGATCCCGAAGTTGGCCCCACCGAACGAGGCCATCAGGGAAGTCCCCAGCGGGCTGCCCAGCAGCGCCCCGCCGCCGAAGCCCATGATCGCCAGCCCGGTGGCGAGGCCGGGGCGGTCTGGGAACCACTTGATCAGCGTGCTGACCGGGCTGATGTATCCCAGCCCCAGCCCGATGCCGCCGAGCACCCCGTTTCCCAGGATCAGCAGCCACAGTTGGTGCGTCGCCACCCCGAGCGCGGCCACCACGAACCCGCTGCAAAACAGCAGGGCCGACGTGAACATCGTCCGCCGGGGCCCCACCCGCTCGACCCACTTGCCGAAGAGGGCCGAACTCGCCCCCAGGAAGAACAGCGCGACCGAGAAGATCAACCCGACCTGAAAGAGCGACCAGTCGCCCGGCGCTCCCGTCTCCGCCTTCAGGTCCCCGCTGATCAATCGGCTGAGCGGCTTGTTGAACACGCTGTAGCCGTAGATCTGACCGATGCTCAGGTGCACGGCCAGCGCGGCGGGCGGCACCAGCCAGCGGTTGAAGCCGGGCGGGGCGACGGTCCTCTCACGGTCCAGAAATGACGCCATCTGTTCTCCTTTCACGGCTGGGGTTGCCAGCGCAAGCGGGGGGGGTTCAGGAGGATTGGAGACGGGACGCGCCCGCATACACGTTGAAACGCTCACCGCGCGCGAAGCCGACGAGGGTGAGACCCAGGCCCGCCGCCGTCTCCACCGCGAGGCTGCTCGGCGCCCCCACCGTCACGACGACGGGGACGCCCGCCAGCGCCGCCTTCTGCACGATCTCGAAGCCCGCGCGGCTGGAGGTGACGAGGATGTGGTCGGCGAGGGGGAGGAGCTTTTGTTCTATGGCCCACCCCACGAGTTTGTCCACGGCGTTGTGCCGCCCCACGTCCTCGAAAACCGCGAGGAGTTCGCCGTCCGGGGTGAAGAGACCCGCCGCGTGCAGCCCGCCCGTCGCGTCGAAGGCGGGTTGCGCGGCCCGCAACCGTTCGGGCAACCCGGCGAGCAGGGGGGGGGAGAGGAGAGGGGCCGTCCATACGGGTTCCCGCACCCGCACCGCCAGCCGCTCCACGCTGCCGCTCCCGCAGACGCCGCAGGCACTCGTGGTGACATTGGCGCGGGCGGAGGCGAGCAGCCACATCGGATCGGAGGTGTGGAGGGTGACGACGTTCGGAGCGTCCGGATCCTGGGTCGGCGACACGTGGAGGTCTCCCCGCAGCAGCCCCTCCGCGTGCAGCCACCCCAGCACGAGTTTGCGGTCGTGGCCGGGTGTCCGCATGGTGACGGCCAGGGTGACGCTCTCCCCGCCGCCCTGCACGCGGATGTCGAGAGGTTCCTCGACCGCCACGGCGTCGTCCCGCTCGGTCGCAAGGCCCTCCCGGTAGGCCAGCACACGTGCGTGCGTCACGGCGGGGGCCGTGCTCTCGGCAAACGCGGGCCGGGCCCCGGGCAGGCTCACGCGAGGCGTTCCCCGCTGGTCCGGCGTTCCTCCACCGGCTCGTGCATCTGGGCGTCCGCCTGCCGCAGGGCGTGGCCGAAGCCCTTCAGGGTGCCGAAGAGGGCCGTCAGCGCCACCTGAATGTCCGGGTCGCGCATCAGCCCGACGAGTTCGCCCAGGCCCACCCGCTCCCCGCGGGCCACCCGCTTGGCCCCCTCGTTCACTCCCTCGTTGAGCGCTCGCCCCAGGGTGCCGACGCTCTGGGGGTCGAGTTCGGTGAGCACCCGCACGACCTCCAGCAGGTTGCGGATGACGTGCGTCGAGCTGCCCCGCTCCAGGATGTGCAGGCCCTCGCCCGCGAGCCCGCCGCCGCCCCGCACGACCTTGTTCAGCACGTCGAGCACGCCGTGGTCGTGCAGGACGCTCAGGAGTTTCAGGCCCTCCACCAGCGCCTCGGCGTTCTGGGCGCTCGCCTCGGCCAGTTCCTCCTGTGGCGTCCTGGGGCGGGGCGTGTATTGCAGTGATTTCGCCATCTTGACCTCGCTTTGGCTGTGTGGAGGCTTCGGTGCGCTGGGATGGCGTTTGCGGTTGCCCCCTCCCGGCCTCCCCCACGAGGGGGGAGGAGCAAAAAACCTCGTTCGCGGAGCTTTTCTCTTCTCTCCTCTCTCTTGAGGGGAGGCCGAGAGGGGGTGAACGTGCAGAGCGTCCAAAGAAACCTCCCCTCCAACTCCCCTATCCTTCACCCGAAGAAGGGACCGGAACCCCTCGCCCCGGCCCCCCTTCCCCTCAGTCGTCCGCCCCGCCCACGTAGTCCGAGCGCGCGTTCAGGCTGCCGCCCTCCATCATCGTCAGGCTGGAGCCGGGGAACACGTAGTCGGGCCGCCGCCACTTGCGCTCGACCTCCACGCCCCGCTGCGGGGTGGGGTGGCCGAAACGGTGGTTGGTGCGCGGCAGGGGCGGCGTGCCGTCCACGCTCAGGATCTCCATCCGCACCGCCGTGTCCTTGTAGGCGGGCGTATGGGTCACGTGGTCGGCGTGGCTGCCCGTCAGGCGGTTGACGGCCTGCGCGGCGTCCTGCGTATTCATCGGCATGTAGAGCTGCTTGCCGATCACCCGGTTCGTCACGAGGACGGGCAGGCGCACCGCCCCGTGCCGCGAGACGAGGCGCACGAGGGACCCACTCTTGAGTCCCCGCTGTTGGGCCAGCTCCGGCGACACCTCCACGAACGTGCCGGGCACCTTTGCCACGATGCCGGGCGCTTTGAAGGTCATGTTCCCCTCGTGGAAGTGCTCCAGCATCCGACCGTTGTTGAAGTGCAGGTCGTACTCCTCGGTCGGCGGCTCGACCGGCGCGACGAACTCGGCGGGGTAGAGCCGCGCCTTCTTGTCTGGGAAGGGAAAGCCGTCCACGAACAGCAAGGGTGTGTCCGTGCCGTCGGGGTGAACCGGCCATTGCAGCGACTTGAAGCCCTCCAGCCGCGCGTAATTCACACCCGCGTACAGGGGCGTCAGGCTGGCGATCTCGTCCATGATCTGCGAGGGGTGCGTGTAGGTCCACCCGGCCCCGAGGCGGTTGGCGACGAGCTGGATGATTTCCCAGTCGGGCTTGCTGCCGCCCATCGGCTCCATCGCCTTGTAGAGCCGCTGGATGCGCCGCTCGGTGTTCGTGAAGGTGCCGTCCTTCTCCAGGCTGGGGCTCGCGGGGAGCACCACGTCGGCAAAGCTCGCCGTGTGGCTGAAGAACACGTCCTGCACGACGAAGAAGTCGAGCTTCTCCAGCGCCGCGTCCACGTAGTTGGCGTTGGAGTCCACGATGCTCATCTCCTCGCCCTTGAGGTACATCGCGCGGAGCTTGCCCTCGTGGATGGCGTGGACCATCTCGTGGTTGTCGAGGCCCTTGTTGACGGGGAGTTCGGTGCCCCAGATCGCCGCGTACTTGGCGCGCACGGCGGGGTCATCGACCCGCTGGTATCCCGTGACGAAACCGGGCATCGCGCCCATGTCGGAGGCGCCCTGCACGTTGTTGTGCCCGCGCAGGGGGTACGAGCCTGCGCCGGGCCGCATGTAGTTCCCGCTGACGAGCAACATGTTGGAAATCGCCGTGCTCGTCTCGCTGCCGCCCATCTGCTGGGTCACGCCCATCGCCCACATGACGCAGGTGCCGTCCGCCGTGGCGACTTCCTCGGCGATCTGGCGAATCTTGTCCTGGGAGATGCCCGTCACCTGCTCGGCGTACTCCAGGGTGTAGCCCTCCAGGCTGGCCCGGAACTCCTCCATGCCGTTGACCCACTGCGCCAGAAAGTCCTTTTTCTCCAGCCCGTGGTCGAGGATGTAGCGGCTCACCGCGTTCAGCCACACGAAGTCGGTGCCGGGGTTGGGCTGCACGAAGAGGTCGGCCCGCCGCGCCATCTCGTGTTCGCGCAGGTCGGCGACGATCAGCTTCTGGCCGCGCAGCTTGTGCGCCCGCTTGACCCGCGTGGCGAGGACGGGGTGGCTCTCCGCCGTGTTCGTCCCGATGCCGATGACGAGCCCGGCTTTCTCCAGATCAATGATGCCGCCCGAGTCGCCGCCGTAGCCCACCGTGCGCCACAGGCCCATCGTGGCGGGGCTCTGGCAGTAGCGCGAGCAGTTGTCCATGTTGTTCGTGCCGACCACCGACCGGGCGAGCTTCTGCATCAGGAAGCCCTCCTCGTTCGTCGTCTTGGACGAGGCGATAAAGGCCAGCGCGTCCGGCCCGCTCTCCCGCCTGATCTCGGTGATCCGCCGCGCGATCAGGCCCAGCGCCTCGTCCCACGTCGCCTCCCGGAAGCCGTTCCCTTCACGGATCAGGGGCGTGGTCAGCCGCTCGGTGCTGTTCACGTAGTCCCAGCCGAACTTGCCCTTGATGCAGGTGCTCACGCCGTTGGCGGGCCCGTCGAAGGGCTCGATCTTGAGGATGTGTCGGTCCTTCGTCCACACCTCGAAGGAGCAGCCAACGCCGCAGTAGGTGCAGACCGTCTTCGTCCGCTCGATGTACCCCTCGCGCCCGGCCGCCTCGATCTCGGAGACGTTCAGGATCGGCACGTACCCGACCGACGGCTCGACGTTCTTCACGATGGCGACGGCGGAGTTGAAGACCGGCAGCTCCATCCCCGTGAAGTAGCCCGCCTCGCCCAGCATCGACTTCTCCATCAGCGCGTTGCACGGGCAGACGGTGACGCAGTGCCCGCAGCTCACGCAGCTCGACTCGTCGATGGGCTTGCCGCCGTCCCACAGCACGCGGGGATTGGGGTCCTCCCAGTTGATCGTCAGGGTCTCGTTGACCTGGAGGTTCTGGCACGCCTCCACGCAGCGCCCGCAGAGGATGCACTGGTCGGGGTCGTAGCGGTAGAAGGGGTTGGTCTCGTCCTTGGCGTACGGCTTGGGCTGGAAGGGGCGGTTCTGGTGCTGCACCCCCATCAGCTTGGTCGTGTTGTGGACCGTGCAGTTGCCGTTGTTGTTATCGCAGACGGTGCAGTACAGCAGGTGGTTGGCGAGGATGCGGTCGAAGGCCTCCTCGCGGGCCGTTTGGGCGGCCTGGACGGCGGTGCGGACCTGCATTCCCTCGCTCACGGGGGTGGCACAGGCGCGGACGAGCCCCCCGTTCACCTCGACGATGCAGGTGTCGCAGGTCTGGATCGGGCCGAGCTGCGGGTGGTAGCACACCTGGGGCAGCTCGACCCGGGCACGGTTGAGGGCGTCGACCAGGTGTTCGCCTGGCCGCGCGGCGTACGAGCCGCCGTCAATCGAAATCTGGATTTCGGGTCCAGCCACGGGCATCCCTCCTCTTTTCGGGTGCGCGGAGTATATAGGTTGCGCGCAAAGGAAAAGCCGGTGCCCGTCCGGGTGAAGGAGACGTTAAGTGGATGAGGGGAAAGCGCCCCAACCCGGGCGACCCCGACCAGAAGGTCCGAACAGAAAAAAGGCCGGTTGCCCGGCCCTGGAAGGATGTGGTGTAGTCGCTGGCCCTCAGTCCGTGTCCGCCTTCTGGTGGCGGTACTCCTGAATGTGGTCGTACACGTGCTGCGGGAAGTCGAGGTCGCGGTACACGTTGCCCTCGTCGGGGTCGTCCTTGTCGGGCAGGATCGGGAAGTCCTGCTTTTCCATGTACTCCATGATCTTGGCGCGGCCGGGCGGGCTGTAGTCCGCCTCCTGCACCTGCCGCACGAGGTCGCGTGCCCCCTCCTCGCTGAAGTCCTTGTCCTGCGCGAGCAGTGAGACGAGTTCGTCCTCCTCCACGAAATGCCGCCCGACGATGGTGTACACGAGGCGCCCGTAGTGCCCGATATCCTGCCCTTCGTTCAGCGCGTCCGTCAGGTGGGCCATCATGTGGTTCTTCGTCATATCTTCCAGCGACATATTCACCTCGTGCTGGTTAGGCTAGGGCGTAATCAGGGGCCGATCATGATCCGGGTCCCAAGGCGTCTTCACGGTCGCCCACGCCAGATAAAGGGACCGGGGACATCTGGCTCGCGCCCCCCGGCCCCCGCGGCCCGTCAGTCCTGGCCGCTCGTCTCGCCGCCATCCTCGTACAGGACGGGATCGTTCGCCCCGTAGTGCGAGGCTCTCGTGCCGTCCACGGCGGCGTCGGCGAGATCGGTCTCCTCGGCGCCCGAGGGGGGCTGGTAGACCGGGCTGTCCTCGTTCGTCATCTCGGGATTGGGGGCGTTGTTGGCGTCGGCCTCTGCGTTTCCGGTCATGGACTGAGCGTGCCACGGACCGCCCCCGCCGCTCTGACCGGCGAGCTTAAGGCGACTTCACGCTCGGCGGCGAGCTGCCGGGCGCCGGGACCGGGCGGGAGCGGTGTGCCCGGGGAGGTTCGCCATCCCGTTCAGGCTCCCGCCAGGTGGGGCCGGGCGAAGTGCACCCCGGGTTCCAGGACGGCACGGTTAAGGTTCACAGAAGGTCTGCCCGTCAGGCTTCTCACCTCGTTCCCAGGAATGCTGATGGGGCCAGAGCGGGCGCGCCCTGTGGCCGAGGAGCACTCCATGCCAGACCACACCCCACCTCCGCTGGGCTGGGACCTGACCGAGCCACACACCGCCCTCTCCTCTTTTCTGGGCACCCTGCCCGCCCCACCGCGACTGCTCGCCCTGGGGGAGCCCACCCACGGTCTCGACGCCTTCCCCGCCTGGCGCAACCGCGTCTTTCGCACGCTGGTCGAACGCCACGGATTCCGGTCCATCGCCATCGAGAGTGACAGCATCGCTGGGCTGCGGGTGAATGCCCACGTCACGTCGGGCCACGGCTCCCTGGATGAGGTCATGCGGACGGGCTTCAGCCACGGCTTCGGCGCGGTGAGGGCCAATCGGGAACTGGTCGAGTGGATGCGGGACTTCAATACGGGCCGTGAGCCCGGAGACCACCTGCGTTTCTACGGTTTCGACCCTCCCCTGGAGTTCTGGGCCCCCAGCCCCCGGGCCAGCCTGCACGCCTTCCTGAGCGCGCATCTGGATGGCGTTCCCGTGGACGCGGCCACCCTCGAACGCCTCTGCGGGGAAGACGCCCGCTGGGCCAACCCGGCGGCCGTCATGGACCCGGCGCAGTCCATCGGCGACAACGACGAAGCGCGGCAGCTCCGGCGGCTGGCCGACGACCTCTCCACCCTGCTGCGAACCGCGGCGCCGGGGCTGGCCGCACAGCCCGGCCTCTGGGAGGCGCAGTTGCACGCTCGGACGGCGACGGGCCTCCTGCGCTACCACGCGCGGCTGGCGGACCGGGCGCCGAACCGGGACCGCCTGGAGCGAGCGTCGGCGTTGCGGGACCTGATGATGGCGGACAACCTGAGCGCCGTCGCCGGGCGAGAAGAGGAGCGCGGGCCGACCCTCGTGTTTGCCCACAACGCCCACCTGCAACGCCACATCAGCGCGATGAGACTGGGCGACCTCAGGGTGGAGTGGTGGAGCGCCGGGGCACATGTCGGCACCCGCCTCGGCCGCCGGTACGCCTTCATTGCGAGTGACCTGGGAAGGGCGCCGGAAAAGGGCGTCGGGGAACCGGCCCCGGACACGCTGGCGGGCGCCCTGATGGACCGGGCCGGTCCGGCCACCCTGTTCGCCTCCCGGCGGCTGAGCGCCGCGCTCCCACAGCCCCTGGTCAGGAGGACGGACGTTCCTGTCCAGGCCGGGTACTTTCCCCTGGAGGCGCGACACCTGCTCCTCGCGGACGGCGTGCTCTTCGTGAGGGACGCGACGAGCTGAGCGGATCGGGGCCGCGGGGCCCGTCGGGGTTCTCGAGGACGGCCACGTTCAACGGCCGAGGCGGCTCATTCGGTCCCCGTCACGGGGCCGACCCCCCCGCGCCCGCCTCCACGATGCCGAATTCCTGCACCCGGCCCCGGGAGTCGAGCCCGAAGATCAGCGTCCAGCCCCCACGCGGGCCGCGCTCGAAGGTGGCCGTGCGGGTGTAGTAGGTCAGGCCGCCGCCCCGCGTCACCCGCTCGCCGAGCACCCGCGTCTCCGCCCCGTAGGCTTCCAGGCCGCTGCGGCGGTAAGCCCGGAAGTCGGCGAGGTCCCGCCAGTCCGCGCGCACGGCGGGCAGGAACGCCGCCCACACCTCCTCCAGCCGCTCGCTGTACAGCAGCCCGGTCAGCTCCCGGCCCCGGGCGATGGGATCGAGCGTGGACGTGGGTGCGGGGCTGGGCGTGGGGGCTGGAGGAGGCGTCGCCGGAACCGCAGGAGAGACGGGCCGCGCGGGAATGGCGGGCGTCTCGGCGGGCACCGGCGCCGGGGTGGCCTGGACGGGGGCCGGGGGAGGGGAGGGCGCCACAACCGGGGGGGTGGAGGCGGGACTGGTCGGCGCGTCCGGCACCCTCTGCACCGGAACGGGTGCCGGGGTCGCCGCGACCACCGGGTTGGGGGAGACCTCGGCGGCGGAGGCGGGCCGCACGAGCAGGCTCTGGACTCCGTACAAGACGGCGAGCGTCAGCACGACCAGCGCCGCGCCGACGAACAGGCCCTCCTCCGTGCGATTCATCCCCACCTCCGTGATGGGCCCCGTTATAGGTCAGGCCGGGAGAGGAAAATGCGACGGGCGCCGCTCAGCCCTACAGCTCCACCGGCAGGCCGCTGCGCGCACTCTCGTAGCCGCCGAGCACCAGCCGCACGCTCTCGCGGCCGTCCTCCCCGGTGCAGATCACGGGCCTGCCCTCCCGCACCGACGCGACGAAGTGCGCCACGCTGCGCACATGCGCGTTCCCCGGGTTCGCCGCGTCGTACCACGTCTCGTCGCCCTCGCCCCAGCCCCCGAAGTCGAAGGTGCGGTGAAGGTGGCGCAGCCGGGGCTTGCCCAGCCGGTTGCTGCACTCCAGCGCCCCCGCCGTGCCGTACACCGCGAAGCTCTCCTCCCACCCGGTCGCCGTCCAGGCCGTCTCCACGCTCGCCAGCGCCCCGCTCTCGAACTCCAGGTTGGCGACGGCTGTGTCCTCGACCTCGATGTCGAACTTCAGCGTGTTCATGCGGGCATAGATGCTGCGGACTTCCCCCCCCAGGTAGCGCGCGAGGTCCATCAGGTGGCAGCCGTTGTCGAGCAGGGTGCCGCCCCCGCTCGCCGCGAGGCTGCCGAAGGCCCCCCGCACCTCGGGCGCCCCGCCCCAGTCGTGCGCCTGCCGCAGCCGCATGAAGGTCACCCGCCCGATTCGCCCCTCGTCGATCAGCCGTCGGGCCGTCTCCACCAGCGGATTCGAGCGCAGGTGGTGGTTCGTCTGGAGCACCACCCCCGCCTCCCGCGCCGCCGCGATCATCGCGTCGCAGGCGGCGAGGTCGAGCGAGAGCGGCTTCTCGCACAGGACGTGAATGCCCCGCCCCAGGGCGGCGAGCGCGGCGGGCGCGTGGAAGGCGTTCGGCGTGCAGATGCTCACCGCCTGGATGGCCTCGCGCTCCAACATCGCCTCGAAGTCCGCATAGCCCCGCGCCTGCCACTCCCCCTCACGCCCGGTGCGCGTCACCTCGCTGGGATCGGCGAAGGCCACCACGTTCGCCCCTGCCAGCCGGTAGCCCTCGTAGTGCCGCGACGAGATCGCCCCCGCCCCGATGATGCCGACGTTCAGAACCTGGGTCATGCGCCCTCTCCCGCCCGCTCGGGCAGGGGCTCCAGGGGCTGGCGGTTCCCGAACGCGCGGGGAGCGCTCGCCGTCGGCGCGGCCCAGCGCGACCCGTTGGCGATCACCCGCAGCACGCCCTCGTGGTGGTAGGTCGGATACGTCTCGTGCCCGGGCCGGAAGTAGAAGATCTTCCCGCTCCCGCGCGTGAAGGTGCAGCCCGACCGGAAGACCTCGCCCCCGGTGAACCAGCTCACGAAGATCAGTTCGTCGGGCGCGGGGATGTCGAAGTGCTCGCCGTACATCTCCTCGGCGGGCAGCTCCAGATACTCGCCGACCCCGTGCGCGATGGGGTGGGCGGGGTTGACCACCCACAGCCGCTCCTTGTCGGTCGCCTCGCGCCACTTCAGGTCGCAGCTCGTGCCCATCAGCCGCTTGAAGGGCTTGCTGAAGTGCCCCGAGTGCAGCACGATCAGCCCCATGCCGTCCCACACGCGGGCGACCACCCGGTCCACCACCTCGTCCGAGACGGCCCCGTGCGCCTTGTGCCCCCACCAGACGAGCACGTCGGTCGAGTCCAGGACCTCCTGCGTCAGCCCGTGTTCCGGCTCGTCGAGGGTGGCGGTGCGGACCTCCGTCAGCCCCTGGGCGCGCAGCCCGTCGGCGATGGCCTGGTGGATGCCCTGCGGGTAGATCGCCCGGACGGCGGGGTTCTCGTGCTCGTGGCGGAACTCGTTCCAGATGGTGACGCGGGGCTGGGTCATGGGAGTCGTCCTTGCGGGGAGTGGGGCGGGGGGGAAGGACAGGGTAGAGAAAAGCCGCCTGCGAGTTTAAACGACGGCGAGAGCCTGGGTAACCCCTCAGTCAGCTTCGCTGACAGCTCCCCCCAAAGGGAGCCAGGAAGCCAAGCCAGAGCAACGGCATCTCTTGCCTCCCTTTGAGGGGCGGTGGTCCGGAGGGCCGGACTCGTGGAGCTGCTTGCAGAGAGGTCAACCTCAGCGAAACCGCGCGCAGTCGCAGCAGACCGTTTCAAAGGGTAAAAACGCCCCCCCAGCACACCCGAACACCACCCCCCGTCCGAGCGTCAGCGCATCGGCAGAGGGGTGGTGTTCGCTTCCGGGTCAGTTGTGGCGCCGTGGCCCGAGCCCTCAGCTCCCCCGGTAGGTGGAGTACGACCAGGGCGTCATCACCAGCGGCACGTGGTAGTGCCCGGAGGTGTCGCCGACGGTAAAGCGCAGCGTCACGAGGTCGAGAAAGGGGGGCTGAGAGGCGGCCCCGAACCCCTCGAAGTAGGGGGCGACGTGGAAGGTCAGCTCGAAGGTGCCGGGAGAGAGGCTCCCGCGCTCGATCAGCGGCGCGTCGGTGCGCCCGTCCCCGTTCGTCACCGCCTCCGTCACCCTGCGGCGCTCCGTGCCCTCCACCCGGAAGAGTTCCACCCGCACCCCGGCGGCGGGGCGGCCCCTCGCCGTGTCGAGGACGTGCGTGGTGAGGCCCGAGTGTCCGCTCACTCGGCCCGCTCCACCCACGCCTCCATCAGGCCGTAGGGCTCGGGGTCCACGTGGAAGATCTCGTTGTCGTTCGCCAGCCCGAAGCGCTCCAGGTTGTACTTCAGGTGGTGCTTGTTCGGCATCTGGAACCAGATGCGCGAGACCTCCGGGCACGCCGTCAGCACCGCCTGCCCCATCAGGAACAGGGTGTTCTGGAGGCTCGGCGAGTAGTGGTCGGTGAAGGTCTCCTGAATCTGGCGGTAGACCCGGTTCCACACGTCGTCGTAGTCCACCTCGTCCGTGTTGTACTCCCACTTCGCCGTGACGAAGGTCGCCATGATGCGGTCGGTCGTCTCCGGCAGGGTGGTGAAGCGCTCGTTCAGCAGATACCCGGCCCAGCCGCTCTGCGTCGTCTTGAGGACGTAGAGGTTCTCCAGCCCCGAGGTCACCTTGAAACTCTGCCCGTCCCCCTCTACCCGCGCGGTGCGCTGGGGCATCTGGCGCACGAAGGCGTGGTCGTGGCCCTCGCCGCCCACGGAAAGGCGCTCCCACAGGAACTCGGTGAACTCGGCGAAGCCCCCCGTGACCCTCGGCCCGGCCTTCACGAAGTGGGTGATCAGCTCCTTGCCGAAGGCCTCGGGGCTGCCCGTGAAGCCCTCCCTGGCGAGGCCGTAGACCGTGTTCCGCACGGTGTCGGTCGCCACGAGGTCGGTGTTGTCGCCCTCGGCGTGCGCGGCGTCGAAGTCGCCGGTCATGGCGACGCGCACGGTCAGCTCGCGGATGGCGTGGCGCGCCGTGTCCCGCCAGACCTTCATCAGCTTGACTTCCGCCTTGCCGTAGTTGTTCTCGCCGAGACGAACCTGCACCTTGGCCGGGGCATTCCGGGTCTGCGTCATCTTTCCACTCCCTGTGAATCCTGGCGCACCAGGTCGAGGACCCGTAACCGGGCGATCCTGCCGATTTCCCTCAGGGCGGTCTCCCGCTCCTGCTCCGGGGTGTGTTCGAGGCGCGCGGCGGCCCCCGCGAGGATGCTGGCCTTGGTGTTCTCCCGCACGCACACGATGTAGGGCATGTCGAACTTCGCGTGGTAGGCCTGGTTGACCCGGTGGAACTCGGCGTACTCGTCGGGGCTCAGGCGGTCGAGCCCGGCGGAGGCCTGCTCGGAGGCGGATTCGGCGGTGACCTCCCCCGCCAGCGCCGCCTTCCCGGCGAGGTCGGGGTGCGCCCGGATCAGGGCGAGCTGCTGCTCCGGCGAGTCGGCGAGCACGGCGGCGGTGAAGGCGGCGGCGAGGTCCTCCACCCCGGCGAAGGGGCGTTCGCGGGCCACCCGCTCGGCGTAGCGCGGGCTGTGTTCCAGCACTCCGCCGAAGGTCCGCACGAAGTCGGGCAGCGGGAGGACGTTCACGTCGGCGAGGGTCAGGGAAGGGTTCAATGGACGTCTCCCACTTCGGGCGCGTGTGCCGTGGCGTCGGCGGTGTAGGACCGCTCGGCGCGGGGCTGCCCGACGATGTTGAAGAGGATGTTGAGCAGGATCGCGGCGAGCGCCCCGGCGGTGATGCCGCTCTCCAGGAAAAGGCCCGCCCAGTCCGGCAGCTTCTCGTAGAGGGTGGGCACGGTGGAGGGGATCACGCCCACCGCGATACTGACCGCCACGATGGTGAGGTTGCGGGTGTCGGCCATGTTCACCCGCGAGAGGGTCTGGATGCCCGCCGCCGCCACGGTGCCGAACAGCACCAGCCCGGCCCCGCCCAGCACCGGCAGCGGGATCGAGGCGACCAGCGCGCCGAGCTTGGGGAAAAAGCCCAGCAGGATCAGGATCACGCCCGCCGCCGCGACCACGAAGCGGCTCTTGATCCCGGTGAAGCGCACCAGGCCGACATTCTGCGCGAAGGCGGTGAAGGGGAAGACGTTGAACACCCCGCCGAGCGCCGTCGAGAGGCCGTCGGCGCGCAGGCCGTCCGCCACCACCCGGGCATCCACCGGCTTGTCCGTAATTTCCCCGATGGCGAGGAGGTCGGCGGTCGTTTCCACCATCACGACGAGCATCACCAGGATCATGGACAGGATCGGCACCAGGGCGAAGGTCGGCACCCCGAAGAAGAAGGGCGGCGTGAAGCCGACGGCGGCGGCCGTGCCCACGGTGGCGAAGGACGCCTGACCGAAGATCGCCGCGACCACCGTGCCGAAGACCAGCCCCAGCAGCACGGCGATCCGGCCCCAGAAGCCCCGGGCGAAGCGCGTCACCAGCAGCACGAACACCAGGGTCAGCGCGGCGAGCCCCAGGTTGGCGGGAGCGCCGAAGGTCTCGGCGGCCGGGTTGCCGCCCCCCGCCCAGCGGATCGCCACGGGCAGCAGCGCCACCCCGATGATGGTGATGACGGTACCCGCGACCACCGGAGGAAAGAAGCGCAGCAGGCGCGAGAAGTACGGCGCGAGCAGCACCGTGAAAAGCCCCGCCACGATCACCGCCCCGTAGATGCCCGGCAGCCCGTAGTCCCGCCCAATGGCGATCATGCTCGCCAGCGCCGCGAAAGTCGTGCCCTGCACGATAGGGAGCTTGGCCCCGAAACCCGGGAATCCAATCGTCTGGATCAGGGTGGCGACCCCGCACATGAAAAAGCTCGCGTTCACGATCCGCACGATCTGGTCGGGATTCAGGCCGATGGCCGTGGCGAGCACCAGCGGCACCGCGATGATCCCGGCGTACATGCTCAGCACGTGTTGCAGCCCGAAGGCCACCATGCGTCCGGCCGGCGGAACCTCGTCGACGGGGTGGACGGAGCGGGTGGGCACGGTTCCTGGGGTCATGCGGACCTCCCTGCGGTTGGGCGTAGCCTCGGCACACGCCCGGAGAGACGACCGGGCCAGGGCCGCCGGCGGGCCAAACTCCTTAGCCATCTATGTATCGAGTAGGGCCATCGTAGGCGGTCGCCGTCTCCCTTGTCAATAGGTGGAAGGTTTTGCCACCCAGTAGAAATTGAGGGGCGATTGGCCCCGTCCCGCTCCCGGCAGGCCCCCCGCCCCATGCTAGGCTCGTTCCCCGGCGAGAGCCCCACCCATGACCTCCTCCCCGACCTCCGACTTTCTCACGCGCATCCGGGACGACTGGGAACGGGTCCGGCCCGGGCTCGACTCGGGCCCGATGTTGACGGTGGTGTTGCTGGGCCGCCTCCACGCCGCCCTGGGCCGGGGGACCGAGCCTACGTACCTGCCCGACGGGATCAACGCGGCGGGCTGGGACCTGCTGCTGACGCTGTACCGTTCCGCGCCCCCGGAAGGCCTGACGCCCACCGGGCTCAGCACCCTCGCCGCCATCAGCGGGCCGTCGATGACGAACCGGATTCAGCGTTTGCTGGAAAAGCAGTTGGTGGAGCGGCGCGGCGGGGAAGAGGACCGCCGCTCGGTCCGGATTCACCTCAGCCCGCAGGGACGCGCCCTGGTGGAACGCCTCTTGCCCGACCATCTCGCCCGCACGGCCCGGGTCCTGTCCGCGCTCGACCCGGCGGAGACCGAACAACTCCGCTACCTCGCCGCCCGGTTGCTCGGGGGGCTGGAGGCCCAGGACGAGGCGTCCGCGCAGGCGCCAGACTGAGGACTGGGTGGGCGTGACTCGCAGGCCCATGGCGAACACGACCTCATGCAGGCGACCAGGAACCACAGGGGCACACCCCCGCCCGCCGTCCGGTTGTGTAGGGCCCTGAAGTTGAAGTCGGGGGAGACCTGGCTATGCCCCGGATAGGCTGTACGGCAGATGTTTCGCCGAGCGACGCCAACTATTCTCGGAAAGTGATCCATGCTCACTGGCCGCTCTACGGCCTGACTTTACGTACTCCTCGCCTTGAGCTGCGTTACCCTCGCGAACCCGAATTGGGACAATTTGCAGAGATCGCGGCCAATGGCGTAAGTAGGCCGGGCCAACGGACCTTCCTGACTCCCTGGACAGAGCTTCTACCTGAACAACGTGGCTTATGTGTCATCCAGAATCATTGGGGAAGCAAAGCCGAGTGGGGAATTCATAGTCGGGTCCTCAATTTGGGCGTTTTTGCAGAAGGACAGCCTATAGGAATGGTGTCGCTCAGAGGCAAGGAGTTTTCGGTTCTTCGTGAGGTCACGACAGGCTCCTGGTTGGGGCTGGATTTTCAGGGGCAAGGCTATGGGACGGGAGCCCGTATCGCGCTCCTGCATTTCGCCTTTGAGAATCTTGGAGCAGTCGCCGCACGGACCGAGGTCTTCCAAGAAAATGCAGCCTCTCAGGGAGTGTCCAGAAAGCTGGGATATCGGCCTGATGGGCTCTCCAGAGATGTTCTTGACGGGCAGGTGATCGTATCCGACAGGCTACGTCTCACGCGAGAACGTTGGCGGCGTCCCCCCCATGTGTCTGTGACTGTTACAGGATTTGATCAGTGCCAGCATTTTTTCTCAGGGAAGTAGATACCTCCGTTGGGTGTTGATGTGCAGCCGTGACGACGGTTGCGTTAGCAGCGGCTGGCAGGGAATAGAAGATAGCCCTACTCCCTCTTCAAGGCATCTACGCCAGTTAGGACAGCGCTCGTCTCAACGGGTGCGTTCGGGCGAATATGGTTACGACCCGAAGAGGAGTTCTCCAGCACGGTTTTCTCGGACATGGCACCCTCCTCTCTCCACACGGGTGAAGGCGAACGGCCTGCCCAGGTGTTCTTGGCAGGCCATCAAAGGTGGGAGGAACGTCTCGCCGAGTTCAGCCCCAGCCCAGGCGGACCGACACCTGCTCGGCGGCCTGGGTCATCCGCCCGGCGACCTCCGCGATCTGGTCCCGGCCGAAGCGTGAGGTGGGCGCGGAGACGCTCAGGGACGCCACGACCTGCCGGGTGTGGTCGCGGACGGGCACGGCCACGCAGCGCACGCCCAGTTCGCGCTCCTCGTCGTCCACGCTGTAGCCCTGCGCGCGCACCTGCCCCAGTTCGCGCACCAGCGCCGCGAGGGTGGTGATCGAGTGCGTCGTATAGGCCGGGAAGGGCCCGTCGCCGAGCTTTTGCCGGACATCCGTCTCGGGGCGCCAGGCGAGCAGGATTTTGCCCACCCCGGAAGCGTGCAGCGGCGCATTGTCGCCGAGGTGCGCGAACATCCGCATGAGCTGGCGGCCCTCCACCTGATGCACGTACACCGCCTCCGAGCCGTACAGCACGGCGAGGTTGACGGTTTCGTTCAGGTCCCGCACCAGCCCCTCCATCTCGGGGTGGGCGGACTGGATCAGGTTGCTGCGCTCGGTGAAGGCGAGCCCCACCTGATAGGCCCGCAGCCCCACGCTGTAGACACCGCTGGGTTCGTCCCACTCCACGAAGCCGTGCTGGCGCAGGGTCTCCAGCAGCCGGTAGGTCGTGCTCGCCGACAGGCCCACGTGCCGGGCGAGCACGCTCAGCGGCGCGCGGCGCAACTCCTTGAGGGCCAGCAGGACGGTCAGCCCCCTCTCCAGGGTGCGGACGCTGCTCGTCTCGCCGCTGCGGGTGCGGCCCGGTTTCTGCCGTGCGGTCGTCGTCATAGGGTTCGCCGAACAGGGTAGGGCGTCCGCCGCGCCGGGATTGTTCGGGCGGCAGGCGTCACGCGAGCTGCTCGTAAGCCGGAAGGGTCAGGAAGTCGGCAAGGGGGTCGCGGGTCGCCACATCCTTGAAGAGCCGCCCCGCCTCGGCGAGGTCCGGGCCGAGCTTGCCCAGTTCCTCCCCGAAGAGGGCGTCCAGCAATTCCGGGGTGAGGGTGCGGCCATCGTCCAGCCGCACGCCTTGGTGCAGCCATTGCCACAGTTGCGCGCGGCTGATCTCGGCGGTGGCGGCGTCCTCCATCAGGTTGTGGATGGGCACCGCGCCGCGTCCCTGGAGCCACGCGGCGAGGTACTGGATGCCGACGCTGATGTTCGTCCGCACGCCGCTTTCCGTGACGGTGCCCTCCGGCGGGGTGAGGAGGTCCTCGGCGGTGACTGCGAGGTCCATCTGCTTGCCCGAGTCGATCTGGTTGGGCGTGGGCATCAGGCGGTCGAACACCTCGGTGGCGAGCCCAACCATGCCGGGGTGCGCGACCCAGGTGCCGTCGTGGCCGTTCGTCGCCTCGCGTTCCTTGTCGGCGCGGACCTGCTCGAAGGCGCGCTCGTTGGCCGCCGGGTCGTTCTTGACCGGGATGAACGCACTCATGCCGCCGATGGCCGGGGCGCCCCGTTTGTGACACGTCTGGATGGCGAGCTTGGAGTAGTTCGCCATCATCGGGACCGCCATCGTGACCTGGGCGCGGTCGGGGAGGATGCGGTCGCCCCGGTTCCGGAACTTCTTGATGTAGGAAAAGATGTAGTCCCAGCGCCCGGCGTTCAGCCCCGCCGAGTGCTCGCGCAGCTCATACAGAATCTCGTCCATCTCGAAGGCGGCCAGGATCGTCTCGATCAGGACGGTCGCCCGGATGGTTCCGCGCGGAACGCCGAGGGTGTCCTCCGTGAAGGTGAATACGTCGTTCCACCACCGCGCTTCGAGGTGGCTTTCGAGCTTGGGGATGTAGAAATACGTGCCCGTGCCGCGGTTCAGCCGCTCCTGCGCGTTGTGGAAGGCATATAGCCCGAAGTCGAACAGCGATCCGCCCAGGGTCTCGCCGTCCACGGTGACGTGTTTTTCGGGGAGGTGCAGGCCGCGCGGGCGGACGAGCAGCATGGCGGGCTTGTCGCCCAGGCGGTAGCTCTTGCCCCCCTGGTCGAGCGAGATGGTGCCGCGCACGGCGTCGCGCAGGTTGAGCTGGCCGTCGAGCATGTTCTCCCAGACCGGGCTGCTGGCGTCCTCGAAGTCGGCCATGAACATGCGGGCGCCGCTGTTCAGGGCGTTGATGATCATTTTGCGGTCCACCGGACCCGTGATCTCCACCCGGCGGTCTTGCAGGTCGGCGGGCAGGGGGCTGATCTTCCAGTCGCCCGCGCGCACGCCCTCGGTCTCGGGCAGGAAATCGGGCAGCTCACCCGCGTCCAGCCGGGCCTGCCGCTCCTCGCGCCGGGCCAGCAACTCGCGGCGCCGGGCGTCGAAGCGGCGGTGCAGCTCGGCCACGAAGGCGAGGGCCTCCGGGGTCAGAACCTCGGCGTGGGTTTCCTGAACGGGAGCGGTCAGGGCCAGACCGGCGGGCGTGTGCGGGATCGTCGTCACGGGAACCTCCTGAAGGGGTGAGAAACGCACAAGAAATTTTATCTGGTGAAGATCGTTTCCAGTTTATCCATTCAGGAGACCGGGGCAAGGTCAGTGGGCGTCTCCGGACGGGTAACGCCGCCGTGCCGACGCCTGGTGGGGGCCCGGGAGAGCTACTCCACGAGGATGGCGCGGTAGTCGTTGAGGTTGTGCCCGCTCGGCCCGGTGACGAGGGCGTCCCCCAGCGCCGCGAAGAAGGTCCCCGAGTCGTTGCGGGCCAGGAAGTCGCGCGGGTCGAGGCCCAATGAGCGAGCGCGGGCGAGGGAATCGGGCGTCAGGAACGCCCCCGCCGCGTCGCTGTGGCCGTCGATGCCGTCCGAACCGGCGGAGAGGGCGTAGACTCCGCGCTCGCCGAGCTCCTGCAACAGCCACAGCGCGAATTCCTGATTGCGCCCGCCGCGACCGTCCCCGCGCACCGTGACCGTCGCCTCGCCGCCGGAGAGCAGCACCAGCGGTCCCCGGAAGGGCGTGCCGTACGTGCGAATGCTGCGGACCAGCGAGGCATGGAAGCCCGCCAGGTCGCGCGCCTCCCCCGCAAAGGTGTCCCCGAGGATCACGGCGTCCACCCCCTGCCCCCGCAGAAATCCCTGCGCCGCCTCCAGCAGCACGCGGTTGGAACCGATGATGGTGTTCTCGACGTGAAGGAGTTCGCCGGGCTTCGGTGTCTCGGGCACGTCGCCCCTGACCCCCGCCGTCAGGTGCGCGCGGCCTTCCTCCGCCTGGAGGCCGTAACGGTCGAGCACCGCCAGGGCGTCCGCGAAGGTGGTGGCGTCCGGCACGGTGGGGCCGCTGGCGATCACCGAGGGGTCGTCGCCGATGACATCGGAGATCAGGAGGGCGCGGACCTGGGCGCGGGTGGCCTGGGCGAGCCTCCCACCCTTGACCTGCGAGAGGTGCTTGCGGACGGCGTTGATCTCCTCGATGGCCGCCCCGGCGCGCAGGAGATCGCGGGTCAGGGCCTGTTTCTGCGCGAGGGTGACGCCCCACGGCGCGCTCAGCAGGGCGCTTCCCCCGCCTGAGACGAGGACGAGCAGACGCGCTCCCTCGGGCAACGGCCGCACCCGGGCCAAGGCCCGTTCGGCGGCAAGGGTGCTGTGCCCGTCGGGAACGGGATGGCTGCCGGGGAGCACTTCGGCCCCCTCCGGTGCGCTCAGGTCAGGGGTTCCACGGGGGGGCACGGCCAGGCCAGGAACACCCGGATACGCCTCCAGCGCCGCTCGCAGCATCGGCAACGCCGCCTTCCCGAAGGCGAGCACGAAATCAGGACGTTCTCCCGTCAGGTGCGGGGCCAGCAACCGGGCGGGGGCCACCGCCTCCAGCGCCGAGCGGTAGCTCTGTTCCAGCAGCGCCCGCCGGTCCGTCGGCGAGGCGGTGGGGGGCGTGGCCGTCGGGTCTGGGGCGGTCATGGTCAGTCCAGCCCGGCGAGTTGCCCGTACAGCGCCGCGAGGCCCGAGTGGTCGAGGTCGCCCATCCCCTGCGCGATCATGCTGTTCATCAGTTCGGCGACGCCCGCGGTGGCGAAGAGCGGCACGGCCTGCTCGCGGCCCGCCTCCAATGCGAGGCGCAGGTCCTTGCGGTGCAGGTTGATGCGAAAGCCCGGCTTGAAGTTGCCGTCCAGAATGCGCTGCCCGTGCAGGTCGAGGATGCGGCTTTGGGCGAAGCCGCCCAGCAGCGCCTCCCGCACACGCGCCGCATCCACGCCGCTCTTGCGGGCGAGGGTCAGCGCCTCGGCGACCGCCTGGATGGTCAGGGCCACGACGATCTGGTTGCAGATTTTGGTGACTTGACCGGCCCCGGGACCGCCGATGTGGACGATGTTCTTGCCGACCGCCTGGAACACGGGGCGGGCCCGCTCGAAGCCCTCCTCGCTGCCGCCCACCATGATGCTCAGCGTGGCCTGTTCGGCGCCGACCTGACCGCCGGACACGGGCGCGTCGAGCGAATCGGCCCCCTTCGCCTTCAGCGCCTCGGCCACCTTGCGGGCGGTGCTGGGGGCGATGCTGCTCATGTCGATGTAGAGGCCACCGGAGGCGAGCCCTTCCGCCACCCCGTTTTCCCCCAGCACGACCTCTTCCACCTGGGGGCTGTCTGGCAGCATGGTGATCACGATGTCACTCTGCTCGGCAACCTCGCGGGCAGTGCGGGCGACCTGGGCACCCTCGGCGGCGAGCTGCTGCTCCGGCTCGGGGCTTCGGTTGTTCACCGTCAGCGTGTAACCCGCCTTCATGAGGTTGCGGGCCATCGGGAGGCCCATGATGCCCAGGCCGATGAAGCCGATGCGTTCCTTGCCGTCCGTCATGCCGTCACTCCTTCCCTGAGCGTGTCCATCCAGGCCAGCGAACTCACCGTGTCCCCCTCGGGGATGTACTCCAGTCCCACGTAGCCGTCGTACCCGTCCCGGTCCAGCGCGGCGAGCAAGAAAGGGTAGTTGATCTCCCCGGTGCCCGGCTGGTGGCGGCCCGGCACGTCCGCGAGCTGCACATGACCAATCTTGTCTTGCAGGCGGCGGAAGGTGTCGAGCAATTGCCCCTCGGTGCGCTGTTGGTGGTAGAGGTCGTACTGGATGCGCAGGTTGTCCGCGCCAACCTCGGCGATCAGCCCCGCCGCCTGGTCGGGCGTGCGCAGGAAGAAGCCGGGGATGTCGTGCGGGTTGATGGGCTCGATCAGCAGGGTGACGCCCACCTTCTTCAGCTCGGCGGCGGCGTAACGCAGGTTCTCGACCAGAACGCGACGGGCTTCATCGGCATGGGCACCTTCCGGCAGTTTCCCGACTAGGCAGTTCACAAGGGGCGGCTGTGCTCCCCGCAGCGCCTCCACGTAGGTCAGCGCCCGGGCCACGCCGTCGCGGAACTCTTCCTGACGGTCGGGCAGGACGGCGATCCCGCGTTCCCCCGCCGCCCAGTCCCCGGCGGGCAGGTTGAACAGCACCTGGGTCAGCCCGTGCTGCCGGAGTTGATCCCGCAGCTCCTCGGGCGCGTAGGGGTAGGGGAACATGTACTCCACGGCGGTAAAGCCTGCCTGACGGGCGGCGCCGAAGCGTTCCAGAAAGGGCAGCTCCTGAAACAGCGTGGTGAGGTTGGCGGCGAATCGGGTCATAGGCACCTCTAGGAGTTAGGAGTTAGGGATTAGGGGTTGGTTTTTTTCCTAATACCTAACCCCTAACTCCTCAATCCAGCATGGCGATGGCCGTTGGCGCGTCCTGCCGGGCGTCTTCCGCCAGTTCCTCGAACTCGGTGACGGCGTTGATCTCGGTGCCCATGCTGATGTTCGTGACGCGCTCCAGAATCACCTCGACCACGACCGGCACCCGGAACTCGCGCATCAGGTCGCGGGCCTTCTCGAAGGCGGGCAGAATCTCGTCCGGCTGGGTTACACGCAGCGCCTTGCAGCCCAGGCCCTCGGCGACCTTGAGGTGGTCCACCCCGTAGCCCTGGGTCTCGGGCGAATTGATGTTGTCGAAGGCGAGCTGGACCTGATAGTCCATCTCGAAGCCGCGCTGCGACTGGCGGATCAGCCCCAGGTACGAGTTGTTCACGAGCACCTGAAGGTAGGGCAGGTTGAACTGCGCGCCCACCGCCAGCTCCTCGATCATGAATTGGAAGTCGTAGTCGCCGGAGAGGGCGACGACCTCCGCGTCGGGGCGGGCGGCGACCACACCCAGCGCGGCGGGCACCGTCCAGCCCAGCGGCCCGGCCTGCCCGGCGTTGATCCAGTGGCGGGGCTTGTAGACGTGCAGGAACTGCCCGCCCGCAATCTGCGAGAGCCCGATGGTGGTCACGTACACGCTGTCGCGGTCGAACGCCTTGTTCATCTCCTCGTAGACGCGCTGGGGCTTGATCGGCACGTTGTCGTAGTGCGTCTTGCGCAGCATCGTCCGCTTGCGCTCGCGGCACTCCTCGGCCCACTCGCCGCGGTCCTTGAGTTTCCCCGCCGCCCGCCACTCGCGCGCCACCTCGACGAACAGTTCGAGGGCGGCCTTCGCGTCGCTGACGATTCCGTAGTCGGGGCCGAAGACGCGCCCGATCTGGGTGGGCTCGATGTCCACGTGGACGAACTTGCGCCCCTGGGTGTACACGTCCAGCCCGCCGGTGTGCCGGTTCGCCCAGCGGTTGCCGATGCCGAGCACGAAGTCGGAGGCGAGCATCGTCGCGTTGCCGTACCGCTGCGAGGTCTGGAGGCCCACCATCCCCGCCATCAGCGGGTGGTCGTCGGGGATGGTGCCCCAGCCCATCAGGGTGGGAATGACGGGCACGCCGGTCAGCTCCGCGAAGGTCTGGAGGAGGTCCGAAGCGTCCGCGTTGATGATCCCGCCGCCCGCCACGATCAGGGGACGCTCGGCAGCCTGGAGCAGCTCCATCGCCTTTTCCACCTGCGCGCGGGTGGCGGCGGGCTTGTAGACAGGCAGGGGCGAGTATGTTTCCGGGTCGAACTCGATCTCGGCCATCTGCACGTCGAAGGGCAGGTCGATCAGGACCGGGCCGGGCCGCCCCGAGCGCATCAGGTGGAAGGCCTGCTGGAAGACCCGGGGAACGAGGGCGGGCTCACGCACCGTGACGGCCATCTTCGTCACCGGCTTGGCGATGCTCTCGATGTCCACCGCCTGGAAGTCCTCCTTGTACAGCCGGGCGCGCGGGGCCTGCCCGGTGATGCACAGGATGGGCACCGAGTCGGCGCTCGCCGCATACAGGCCGGTGATCATGTCCGTCCCGGCGGGGCCGCTCGTGCCGATGCAGACGCCGATGTTCCCGGCCTTCGCGCGGGTGTACCCGTCGGCCATGTGGGAGGCGCCCTCGACGTGCCGGGCGAGGACGTGGTTGATCCCGCCGAGCTTGCGCAGCGCGGCGTACAGGGGGTTGATGGCCGCTCCCGGCACCCCGAAGGCGGTCTCCACACCCTCCAGGCGCAACACGTGAACGGCCGCCTCGACTGCGGTCATCTTGGGCATCTGCATTTCCTCCTTCACGGCAGCGTAAGGGGCAGGTCAGTCTTTGTCAACCTATAGAAGTGTTTTTTATCTGATAAAATAAATTGGGTGGTCTGGGGACGCGCTGGGACGTTGGAGAGTGCGAGGCTAGTCTCTTGGCCTCTCTCCGTACAGGAGGGTCTGGAGCGTTTATTTCAAGAGATAAAAAACCTATCCAGACTTTGACAATCCTCGATGTGGCATGTTACACCGTAGACACCACGACAGCTCCCCCGGCCCACGTCGCCTCCCATCGACCACCTCCGACCTTCCCCAGCCCGGGCTGGCCCTTCTGGAGACCCTGTGACGACACCTGAGACCACCACCCACCGCACGTTGCAGGGGCTGTTCGCCCGGCGCTGGCAGGAGTTGCTCGCCCCGGTCCCCTGGACGCCCGGCTTCGCTTCGCATAGCACCGCCCTCCGCCAGTCCGAGTGGCAGGTGGCCTCCCCACCGGGCGAACTCCGGGCCCGTCAGGTGGAGCAGTTGGTGGAGGCGAGCGACGCCGGGGCCCTTGGGCAGGCCCTGGCCGCGGGTCCCGACGCGCTGATCTTCGACTTCGACGACACCTTCTCGCCCACCTCGGCCAACGTCCGCGCTGGGCACGCCAACCTGGGGCGGCTGCGGGGCCACACCCGGCCCCTCGTCATGATGCGGCCCCGCCCGCTGTACATGCGTGAGCCCGGGAGCACGGACAGCGCGACCGTGGGCGACCTCGCCGCGTTCGTGGAGGCGTTTCGTGAACGCGAGTATCTGTACGTCTACATCCCCAAGCTGGAGTTTCCCCACGAGGCCGAATTCTGGCGCGACCTGCTGGACGAAACCGAGCGGCAATATGGGCGGGCACCGAACAGCATCCGCGTCTGCCTCCAGATCGAGACGCTGCCCGGGGCCTTCCACGCGGAGGAACTGCTCTACGTGCTGCGTGAGCGGGCTTTTGGGCTGAACGCGGGGCGCTGGGACTATGTGTTCAGCGCCGTGAAGTGGCTGGGGCGGGAGGAGGGGTTCTGCCTGCCGGAACGCGCGCAGCTCCACATGGGGCAGCCGTCCATGCGGGCGTACGAGGAACACCTCGCGCGGGTGTGTGCCCGCCGTGGGGCACAAGCCATCGGGGGCACTGCCGCCCTGGCCCCCGATCCCGCCGACCCCGAACCCGCCCTCGCCGTCGTCCGCGCCGACAAGGAACGCGAGGCCGCGCGCGGGTACGTCGCCGCCTGGGCCGGGCTGCCGGGCCTGATTCCCACCGTCCGGGCCGCGTTCCAGGCCGCGCCTCCCGCCGCCCCACCCCCACCCCTGCCCGAGGAGGAGGTCGCGGCGGGACTGCTTGCCTTTCCCCGGGCGGAGGAAGTGCCCCTCGCCGCCGTGCGCGAGGTCGTCGGCGTGGCGACCAGCTACTTCCGGGCGTGGCTCGGCGGGCGGGGCGTCATCGTGCGGCAGGGGAGGGTGGAGGACACGGCCACCGCCGAACTCGCCCGCGCGCAGCTCTGGGGGTGGGTGCATCACCGTCTGCCGCTGGACACGGGAGAGGCGCTGACCCCCGAGCGCTTCGAGGAACTGCTCGCCGAGGGGGCGGACCCGCAGGAACCCGCCGCGCGGCTGCTGCGGGCGCTCGTCCTCACCGATACCTGTCCCGCCTTCTTCCCGCAGGTGGCCCGGACCCCGGCTGAGGTGGAATCCTGATGACCATGACCTCCGAGTGGACGGAACTCGCCGGGCGCACCCTCGCCTGCTGTGCCGACATCGCCGCGTGCAGCGAGGTCCCCGGCCAGATCACCCGCACCTTCCTCTGCGCGCCCATGCACGACGCGCACGCGCGGCTGGACGCCTGGGCCGCCTCGCTGGGCCTCCAGGCCCGCGAGGACGCGGCCGGAAACTGGCGCGCGACCCGCCGCAGCACGAATCCCACCGCCCGCACCCTGGTCATCGGCTCGCACCTCGACAGCGTGCCCAACGCCGGGGCCTATGACGGCGTGCTCGGCGTGGTGCTGGGGCTCGCCCTGCTGGACGCGCTGGGGGACACCCCCCTTCCCTACCACGTCGAGCTGGTCGGCTTCAGCGAGGAGGAGGGCGTGCGCTTCGGCGTGCCCTTTATCGGCAGCCGGGCGCTCGTCGGTACGGCGGGCGAGCTGCTGGACGTGGCCGATGCGGGGGGCCGGACCGTCGCCCAGGCCATTGCCGACTACGGGCTGGATGTGGGCCGCCTGGACGAGGCGCGGCTCACGGGAGACGTGCTGGGCTACCTGGAAATGCACATCGAGCAGGGGCCGGTGCTGGAGGCCGAGGGGAGATCGCTCGGGCTGGTCGAGGCCATCGCCGGGCAGTCGCGGCTGAACCTGACTTTCGCGGGCAAGGCCAACCACGCGGGCACCACGCCGATGCATCTGCGCCGCGACGCGCTGACGGGGGCCAGCGCCCTCGTCCTCGCCGCCGAAACCCTCGCCCGGAACACGCCCGGGCTGGTCGCCACTGTCGGCTCGCTGACCCCGCTGCCGGGCGCGAGCAACGTCATTCCCGGCGAGGTCCACCTCACCCTCGACCTCCGCCACGCCCGGGACGAGGTGCGTCTGGGCGCGCTGGATCAGCTTCTGACCGTGGGCGACGGGATCGCGCGGGAACGCGGGCTCACCTTCACCCACGAGCTGCGGATGGAGGAGCACGCGACCCCGATGGACCCCGCCCTCACCGCCCTGCTGGGCGAGGCGATGCGCGCCGAGGGCCACCCCGCCTCCCCGATGGTCAGCGGCGCCGGGCACGACGCGATGCTGGTGGGGCAGGTGTGGCCCGCCGCGATGCTCTTTCTGCGCAGCCCCGGTGGCCTGAGCCACCACCCCGATGAGTCGGTATTGGAAGAGGACGTGGAGGCCGCCCTGCGCACCTCGGCCCGATTCCTGCGCCTGCTGGCCGAGCGCGAGGAGGCCCGCTGATGTACGACCTGCTGATCCGCGGCGGTCACGTCGTCGGCGAGGATGGCGTCACCGTTGCCGACCTCGGCGTGGAGGGTGGGCGCATCGTCGAGGTCGCCCCGGAACTGGCGGGGGAAGCCCGCGAGGAGCTGGACGCGCGCGGCCTGCACGTCTTCCCCGGCGTCGTGGACGTGCACGTCCATTTCAACGAGCCGGGCCGCACCGACTGGGAGGGCCTCGCCACCGGCAGCCGCGCCCTGGTGGCCGGGGGCGGAACGACCTTTGCAGACATGCCGCTCAACAGCTCTCCGCCCGTGCTCGACCGCGCGACCTTCGACGCCAAGCGGCAGGCGGCGGAACGCGAGTCGTACGCGGACTTCGCCCTCTGGGGCGGGCTCACCCCCCGCAATCTGGACCGGCTGCCCGACCTCGCCGAGGCTGGAGTCGTCGGCTTCAAGGCCTTCATGAGCCACAGCGGCCTGGAGGAGTTCGAGTCGCCCGACGACTACACCCTCTACGAGGGCATGAGGCGGGCGCGCGACCTGGACCGCCTCATCGCCCTGCACGCGGAGAGCGACTCGATCACGCAGGGCCTCTCGGCGCACATCCGGGCAGCAGGAGGTCGGGACGTGCGCGACTACCTCCGCAGCCGCCCCGCCATCGCGGAGGTCGAGGCCGTCGGGCGGGCCCTGCTGCTCGCCGAGGAGACGGGCGCGCGGCTGCACCTTGTCCATCTCTCCACCGGGCGGGCGGTCGCGCTGGCCGCCGAGGCGAGATCGCGCGGCGTGGACGTGAGCGTGGAGACCTGCCCGCACTACCTCTGCTTCACCGGCGAGGACATGGAGCGTCTGGGTGCGGTGCTGAAATGTGCGCCACCGCTGCGGGACCGGGCCGAGGTGGACGCGCTGTGGACCGCCATCCGCGAGGGCCGTATCGACACCATCGGCTCCGACCACTCACCCAGCACGCTCGACCTCAAGGAGCGAGACGACTTCTTCGAGGTCTGGGGTGGCGTCGGCGGCGTGCAGTCCACGCTGAGCGCCGTGCTCACCGAGGGGCGGTCAAGGGGGCTTACCCTGCCCCACATCGCCCGCCTGCTCGCCCGTACTCCCGCCGAACGTTTCGGTCTGGCGGGGAAGGGCCGCCTGGAACCCGGTGCCGACGCCGACCTCGTGCTCGTGGACCTCGACGCCGAGTGGGTTCACACGCAAGGCGACCTGCACACCCGCTGGAAGTACAGCCCTTACCTGGGGCGCGCCTTCCGGGGCCGGGTGCGCCGCACGCTGCTGCGCGGACAGACCGTGTACCTGGAGGGCCAGTTCCCGACTTCCCCCCAGGGCCGCTTCCTCCGTCCCGCCGCCCCCATTCCCCAGGAGGAACCCGCTTGACCCTCAAACAGCTTGGACAGACCCGCAGCGTCGTCGCGCCCGAGTTCGCGCTGCTCACGCCCGAGACGTTCATCCGCACGACCGTCGCCGAGTGGAAGAACACCGCCTGCATGGTCCACATCGCCCCCGTGATCGGCCAAGGCGCCCGCTTCACCCAGTTCACGGCGGAGATGGGACCGGGCGCGGAGGCGGTCTCCCCGCCGAAGGACATCCAGCGCTTCGTCTTCGTCCTGAACGGCGAGGTCGAACTCTCGGTGAACGGCGAGACCCACCGCCTGACCGAGTACGGCTACGCCTACCTCCCCGCCGGGACCGACCACACCCTGCGCGCCGAGAACGCGGCCCGCGTGAGCGTGTTCGAGAAGCGCTTTCACCCGCAACTGGAAGGCTTGCCCGCCCCCGCAGTCTTCCTCGGCAACGAGCGTCAGGTGCCCGGCACCGAGTTCGAGGGCGATCCCGGCCTGATCGCCCGCAAGCTGCTCCCCGACGAGCCCAGCTTCGACTTCATCGTGACCACCATGAGCTACGCGCCGGGCGCCACCCTGCCCTACGTCGAGATTCACTACATGGAACACGGACTGCTGATGCTGGAGGGCGAGGGCATCTACCGCCTCGGCGAACGCTTCCTGCCCGTGACGCGGGGCGACGTGATCTGGATGGGGGCGCACTGCCCGCAGTGGTACGGCGCCCTCGGGAAGACGTGGAGCAAATACCTCCTCTACAAGGACATGAACCGCCACCCGCTCGACATCCGGTAAGCCCGGGGGGTCGCCGTCTCACGGGTACAACGGCGCCTCCTGACTGAAAAATCTTTTCAACCCTCGAAATCCGGAACATTCCCACCCGAGAGGAGCCGCCATGACCACCACCGAGGACCGCTTGCCCCTCACCACCCACTACGACGTGCGCCGCGACGCTGCCGGGCACCGCTATCTGGAACCCTTCGTCCAGGGCTTCGACCTGACCCGCATCCCGCTCCTGAACAAGGGGACGGCCTTCACCGAGGAGGAGCGGGAGGCGCTGGGGCTCGACGGCCTGATCGCGCCGCAGGTGGACGCCCTGGAGACGCTGGTGGGCCGTCTGTACCGCGATTACGTGCGTGTTCAGGAGCCGCTCGACAAACACGTCTTCCTGCGCAACCTGCAAGACCGCAACGAGGTGCTGTTCTACGCCCTGCTCGCCGCGCACGTCGAGGAGATGCTGCCCATCGTGTACACGCCGACGGTGGGCCTGGCCGTGCAGAACTTCAGCCAGATCTACCGGGTGCCGCGCGGCCTCACGCTCTCGACGCGCACGGTCGAGCGGGCGGAGGGGGCGCTGGCGAACGTGCCCCTCAACGACGTGCGGATCATCGTGGCGACCGACTCCAGCGCCATTCTCGGCATCGGGGACCAGGGCTTCGGGGGCATGGGGATCAGCATCGGCAAGCTGAGCCTGTACGTCGTCGCGGGGGGCGTGGGGCCCGACAGGACCCTGCCCGTCGAACTCGACGTGGGGACGAACCGGCAGGACCTGATCGACGACCCCGATTACCTCGGCGTCCACCACCGCCGCCTGACCGGGGACGAGTACCTGGCCTTCGTGGACCGCTTCGTGGAGGCGACCCGGAAGCGGTATCCCAAGGCGATCATCCAGTGGGAGGACTTCTCGCGCGACGCGGCTTTCACCGTGCTGGAGCGGTACCGCAAGGTGGTGCCGAGCTTCAACGACGACATCCAGGGAACCGGCGCGGTCGTTCTCGCGGGTGTGCTGAACGCCTGCCGCCTGAAGGGCGAACGCCTGCGCGACCAGCGCCTCGTGATTCACGGGGCCGGGGCGGGCGGGATCGGCGTGACGGACGCGCTGCGGCGGGGCCTGGTGCGCGACGGCCTGACCGACGAGGAGGCCCGCGCCCGCCTGTTCGTCCTCGACCAGACCGGCCTGCTGCTCACCGACCGCGAGCTGGACGGCTACAAGCGGCCCTACGCGCACGATCCGGCGAGCCTCGGCTTCGCGTACCCGGGCCGCGCGCCGGGACTGCTGGAAACGGTGCGCGGGGCAAGGGCGACGGTCCTGGTTGGCCTGTCGGGCGTCGCCGGAGCCTTCGGCGAGGACGTGGTGCGGGCCGTCCAGGCAAACACGTCGCGGCCCATCGTCTTTCCCCTGTCCAACCCGACCGCCCACTGCGAGGCCCTGCCGGAGGACGTGCTGCGCTGGACGGACGGCGCGGCGCTCGTGGCGACCGGCAGCCCCTTCGCCCCGGTGGAATTGGGGGGCCAGGCGTACCCGGTCGGCCAGGGCAACAACGCCTTCATCTTCCCCGGACTGGGCTTCGGATCGGTCCTGGCGGGCGTGCGCGAGATCACGGACGAGATGGTGCTGGAATCCGCCTACGCGCTCGCCGACTACACCGCCCGGGTGCATCCCGACCGCCTCTACCCGCCCGTCGCGGAACTGCCCGCCGCCAGCGTGGAGGTCGCCGTACGTGTGACCCGGCAGGCGTTGCGGGACGGCGTGGCCCAGGAGACCGGGTTGAACGAGCTCGACGAGCAAGCGCTGATCGAGTTCGTCCGCACCCGGTTCTGGAAACCGAAGTATCTGCCCTTCCGGGTACCCTAGGGAATCCTGTGACCGGTGCCATGGACACCCGTTTTCGACGGGGCAGGTGTCCATATTTAATTAATACAAATTGACATATCTCTCCGCCACCTCCCTTGTGGCAGCCGTCGGACGAGTTGAGGGCCTTGTCCTCCAAGTCATTCTGTCCAAGTGGATTGGCTGGAACCGGCCCGAACCTGTGGGGCTCCGGCGATCAGTCTCACCGGAAACGATCTGACGCACTCCACCCCTATGGGCGGGAGTTCGGCGAGCTGTCGCGGTTACTTTCGCCTTTTGCAAAAGGGTGGGTGCCATCTTGCAGGGGACTGTTAGCGGGTGCTCAGGCGCTGGCGTGAAAGCGTGATCTGTGGGACCGTAGTTGTTTCCCACATGTTGAAAACAATCTTGCCTTCCTTCCTTTCAACCCTCTTGTATTAATTAAGTCGATCTGGTGAGGCTCGTCCTCTTTGGAGGGTTCGGTAAAAACGGCGCATGGGTTTTTCTCTAGAACGGGGGAGGCTGTCCCCACCACGCTGGGCGATCTCCCTCCCGCTTCCCCGGGCCGCCCACCGGGCCTGAGAGCGATGGGGGCGTGTGAGTGCTACGCGCTGACCGTCTCGCAGGAGACCGAGCCGAGCAGGCTGGCGCTGTATGCCGTGTCCCGTCACGTGGGGCGCAAGCTGGCGTTGCTCCTCTGAACGCGCTGCCCCGGGGACGGGCCATCGAGAACGCCGTGCCGACGTGGCGCGAGCGGACGCCGCAGGGCTAACGGCGGGCCGGGACGAGCCGCCTGAGCCGCGCCGAATCGTCGCGCACGCTTCCCGGCCCGTGACCGAAGGGGCAGGGTGGCCCAATTCCACGCCGCCCCCTGCCCTTTCGGTTGTCCCCCGGGCTCTGCCTCGTCTCAGTCCTCGGAGGCCTCGCCCGTGACCAGGCCGCCGGGATCAAGGGGGGCCACCTCCTCGCCCGCGACGAGGGCGCTGTACTGGCGGTTGAGCCAGCGCGGCGAGTTGCCGAAGGGGTTCATCAGGGGGTCGATGGTCATCTCGCGGGCGGTGCGGCGGCCCTGGGTGCTCTTGGCGAGTTTGAGGAGGTCGGCCTTGGGGGTACGGTCCTCGTACAGCAGGCCGTTTTTCTCCTGAAAGGTGTCGGTGAGCTGGGTGTAGCAAAAGCCCGACAGCCCGTGGCACTCGTGGATCGCCGCCAGGAGGGTCGTGTAGTCCTCCACGAAGTCCACCTCGCTCTGCGACTCGCTGTAGCCCCAGCCGTTCGACTGGTCCGGGATGTAGGCGATCCCGCCGAACTCGGAGAGGACGACGGGCTGCTCGGCCGCCTGGAAGCCGCTCAGGGTGATCACCCGGTCGGCAGGCTGCTGCTGCTGGAGGGAGATCCGGGTGGACTCCAGGGTGCCGTAACGCCGCCGCAGGTCCTCGGGGTCGTCGGCGTAGTCGTGGATGGTGATGATATCGGTCGCCACATGCTCCCAGCCGTCGTTGCCGATCACGGGCCGGGTGGGGTCGAAGGTCTTGGTGAGGTGGTAGAGCGTGCGCACATAGTCGCGGTGGGCCGGGTTGGTGGGGAGGTCGGGCACCCCCCACGACTCGTTGAAGGGCACCCACGCCACGATGCAGGGGTGCGAGATGTCGCGCTCGACGACCTCGGTCCACTCGCGCACGAGGCGCTGCACCGCCACCTGGGTAAAGCGGTAGGGGCTGGGCATCTCCTCCCACACGAGGAGGCCCAGGCGGTCGCACCAGTACAGCCAGCGCGGGCTCTCGATCTTCTGGTGTTTTCTGGCCCCGTTGAAGCCGAGCTGACGGGTGAGCTCCACGTCGCGGCGCAGCTCGTCGTCGCTGGCGCTCATGATCCCGTCCGGCCAGTAGCCCTGGTCGAGCACCATCTTGAGGTAGTAGGGCCGCCCGTTGAGCAGGAAGCGGTTGCCCTTGACCTGCACCGATCTGAGCGCCGTGTACGAGTACACCCGGTCGATCACGGTGTCGCCCTGCATCAGGTCCACCCGCGCGTCGAGGAGCTGGGGGTGACCCGGGCTCCACAGCAAATCGTTGCGGAAGTCGTCGATGCCGGGGTCGGAGAGCGCGATCCGGCGGCTGACCTCGGGGTGGCGCACGGCGTAGCGGTCGTCGGCGAGGAGGTCATGGTCGCGGTAGAGCCGCACGCGCACGCTCAGATCGGCGGGGAGGGGGCCGGAGACTTGCAGGTTGACCCCGATCTCCCAGCTCTCCATGTCGGCGGACCAGCGCAGCCTCCGCAGGTGCGTCTCGGGCACCCACTCCAGCCAGACGGTCTGCCAGATGCCGGTCGTGCGGGGGTACCAGATCGAGTGCGGTTCGCGCTGCCAGTCCTGCTTGCCGCGCGGCTTGGCGAGGTCGTGGGGATTGTCCTGCGCGCGCACCACGATCTCGACCGGCTCGCCCGCGCGCGCGTGCTCGGTGATCTCGGCCGTGAAGGGCGTGTGCCCGCCCTCGTGCAGGGCGACGACGTGCCCGTTCGCCCACACGGTCGCCCGGTAGTCCACTGCCCCGAAGTGCAGCAGCACCCGGCCCGCGCACTCCTCGGCAGTGAGGTGCAGGGTCGTGCCGTACCACACGGTCGGGTGAAAGCCCTCGTCGTGAATCCCGCTGCGGCGGCTTTCCGGCGCGTAGGGCACCACGATCTCCCGGTCGAACACAACCTCGTCGGGGCGGAACCAGCGGCCCTCGTCGTCGAAGGCAAAGCGCCAGGTGCCGTTCAGGTCGCGCCAGTGGTCGCGCTCCAGCAGCGGTTCGGGGTGGGTGGAGTGGCGCAAGCGGGGACTCTCCTTGGAGGGGGAAAGGGGCGGAGGGACGGGGACCACGGGCGCGGGGCTGCCAGCAAAGTGTGCCGGGGATAGGCCAAGTCTTCCGTCAGCGTTCTCCCCGTCCGGCAGGGGTGCCCCCGCACGCAGGCCCGCAGAATACCGTCAGGCCCGGCCTCCGGCGGAGGCAGACTTCACACCCGGGCCCCCCCGGGGGCGGGTGGACGGCGTTCGAGGCACGAAGACGGCTGTCCCCGGGGAGAGGGTGAAGCCCGGCACCACGTGGCGGGGCACGGGCCGACGGCGCGGCGCACCCACCCTCCCCCCCCCGGCGAGGATCAGGCAACCCGGAGGCCCGGAGAACCCCGCGACGAGGTGAGGGGAAGCGACGGGCCGCTCACCGACACCGGCGGGCGGGGCGGGGCCCAACGCCGGGAGGCTGACCCGGACTCCCACGTCCAGGCCAGCCTCCCGTTCTTGAAGGGGAAAGGAGCCGGAGGCCGTGGAATCGCCTGGGTCAGCCCCACCTGCTCCCGGCCTCCGGTCTTCCAGCTACTCCTCGCCCGGCTGCTTGCTTCCTCCCCCCGAGGAGGCGCCGGGGCTGCCCTCCTCGACCTCGTAGCCCTCCTCGCTGCCGTAGCCGTAGCGGTCGTCGTCGGGGGTGCGGCGGTCGTCGGCCTCGGGGGGGCGGGTGTCGGCGGGGCTGCCGTAGCCCACGTCCGCCTCCGGGTCCGGCTGGCCGGAGGGCTGCGGGGTGGCCGTGTCTTGGTCCGTCATAGGGGTACCTCCCGCGCTCAGGATGCACGCTCGGCCCGCTCCCACCCGCCTGGGCCAAGAAAGCTTCAACGCCGCCCCGGGATGGCCCCCGCCCTCAGGGCTGGCGCAGAAGGTGTGCCATGTACCGCTCGGAGAGAAACTGCACCAGGTCTTCTGCGACCCCCGCGGGGTCCGGCGTCACGGGCTGGGTGAAGGGCTCGGGCAGGCAGAAGCGGTTGATCCGGGCGCCCTCGACGACGAAGCGCTCGGAGTAGGTGACGACCATCGGGAGGAGGGCCTTGAGCACGGGGGAGCGCAGGCCCTCCACCGGCAGCCGGGCGACGGCGACGAGGGTGAGGTCGGCGGCCACGTTCTCCCGGGGCGGCACGTCGAGGGCGTGCCTGACGTGCACCTCCTCGAAGCCCCGCCGCTCCAGGGCCGCCCCGACCGCGCCCTGCACCCCCGCGAGGTAGGGCCCGGCCCGCGCCTCCAGCTCCGCGCGGGCGCGCAGGAGCCGGGCAAAGTCGAGGGCATTCGGGGAGGGAAGGGTCATGGGCGCAAACCTCCACGTGGGGGCGGGCCAGCGGGGCCCCGGCGTCGTAGAGAGCAGGAGGGCGACGAGTCGCAGGATGACGCCGGGCACGGGCGGGTCATCCCGCCCAGCATAGGAGGCGGGGGCGCCCCCCGGATGGAGGGACGGTGGGGACACGATCAGACTTTTCACCCCCTTCGCCTCACCTGACGCCGCAGGGCCTCATCGGAGGGCCCCGCCGGGGCGTGGCAGGAGACCACCGCCTCTCTTCAACCTGTGGGCACGGGGCCACCCGCCAGGGCGGGGGGAGGGGCACGCCCACAGACCCGGGAGGAGTGCGGCCCGCTCCGTCCCCTCTGCCGATCTCCCCACACGAGCGGGGGGCGGGGTTGGTGTCCGGGGCGGCAACGTGAAGCAAACCTATGGCCCGGCACAGGGGGAGCTTCTTGTGCTCACGCCTCCGGGAGGGCAACGATAGGAGCCTCGCCAGCAGAAATCTCCCACCTTGGGGAAGGGCTGCGGCACCCTGGAAGGGAGGGCACAGATGACAGCAGAGCAGGTGGCGCGCGGGCTGGGCTGGTTCAGCATCGGGCTGGGCGCCGTGGAGGTGATCGCCCCCGGGAGGTTGCTCCGGTTCCTGGGCGTGGAAGACGAGCGGGCCCCCCTCGTGCGGGCGTACGGCCTGCGCGAGATCGTGGCGGGGCTGGGCCTCCTCACCCAGCCGGGGGCGCGGGCGACCTGGGTTTGGTCGCGGGTGGCGGGCGACGTGCTCGACCTCGCGACCCTGGGGGCGGCGCAGACGGACGAGCACCCCGCCGCGCGCAAACGGGCGGGCAACGCGCTTGCCATGATCACCGCGATCACGGTCGTGGACGTGCTGGTGGCCCGGGCGCTGACCCTGGAGCAGGCCGAACCCCCGACCCTGTGGGAACGGATCACCGGAAGGGGGGACCGCTGATGGCGCAGACAACGGCGAGCGGGTCGCAGGTCAGCCCGCAGAACTCCAGCCCCGCCGAGCGGCTGCTCTTCGGCGGCCTGGGCGTGGGGTTGATTCTCCTGAGCCTGCGGCAGAAGGGAAATTCGGGCGTCTTCCTGGGCACGAGCGGCGCCCTGCTCCTCTCGGGCGCGGCGATGGGGCGCAGCGTCGGCAGCGCCGTCACCCAGGTCCGCCGCACGGAGGACGACCAGATCGCCGTGGCGCGGGCCGTCACCATCGGCAAGCCGGTGGACGAGCTGTACGCCTTCTGGCGCGACTTCGAGAACCTGCCGCGCTTCATGGACCACCTCGAATCCGTCAAGGTGCAGGATGGCGACGGCCGACGCTCGCACTGGGTCGCCAAGGCCCCGGCGGGCACGACCGTGGAGTGGGACGCGGAGATCACCGGGGACGAGCCCGGGCGCCGGATCGCGTGGCGCTCGCTGGAGGGGGCGACCGTTCCCAACGAGGGACACGTGGAGTTCCGGCCCGCGCCGGGGGACTGGGGCACCGAGATCCACGTGTCGCTGACCTACCGCCCGCCGGGAGGCACCCTGGGCGCGGTGGTCGCGCGGCTGCTCGGCGAGGACCCGGGCGTGCAGGTGGGAGAGGACCTGCGGCGGCTCAAGCGGCTGCTGGAGGTCGGGCAGGAACCCACGACCGAGGGGCAGCCCAGCGCCCGCAAGGGCGTGATGAAGGCGGAGGCGAAGATGTACGACAACCGGAGAAGCTCGTGAAGGCCGTCGTCTGGCAGGGCATCAACCGGGTGCAGGTGGAGACGGTGCCCGACCCCGAGCTGCTGCAACCCACCGACGCCATCGTGCGGGTGACGGCGACCGCGATCTGCGGCTCGGACCTGCACCTCGTGGACGGCTACGTGCCCAGCATGGTCCACGGCGACATCCTGGGCCACGAGTTTATGGGTGAGGTCGTGGAGGTGGGCAGCGAGGTCCGCGACGTGAAGGTGGGCGACCGGGTGGTCGTGCCCTTCCCGATCTCGTGCGGCAAGTGCTGGTACTGCCACCACGGCCTGACTTCCCTTTGCGACAACACCAACCCGAACCCCAAGCTTGCCGAGGCGCTGTGGGGCTACGCGGGAGCGGGTCTGTACGGCTACTCGCACATCACGGGCGGCTACGCGGGCGGGCAGGCGCAGTTCGCGCGCACCGTCTACGCCGACCAGAACCTCTACAAAGTGCCGGAGGGGCTGACCGACGAGCAGGTCCTCTTCCTCACCGACATCCTGCCGACCGGGTACATGGGGGCCGAGAACTGCAACATCCACCCCGGCGACGTGGTGGCCGTGTTCGGCTGTGGGCCGGTGGGGCTGTTCGGCATCATGAGTGCCTTTGTCCTCGGAGCTGGGCGCGTCATCGCCATCGACCGCTTCCCCGAGCGTCTGGACATGGCCCGGCAACTGGGCGCGGAGACGCTGAACTACGAAGAGGATGCCGTCTTCGAGCGCCTCAAGGAGATGACCGGCGGGCGCGGCCCCGACTCCGTGATGGACGCCGTGGGCCTCGAATCCCACGCGGGCGGCCCCGGCGGCGTGGCCGACGCGGTGAAGCAGACCACCCGCGTGCTCGAAAGCGACCGCCCCCACGCCCTGCGCGCGGCGATCATGGCCTGTCGCAAGGGCGGGACCGTCAGCGTCCCCGGCGTATACGGCGGGCTGGCGGACAAGATTCCGGTGGGCGCCTTCATGAACAAGGGCCTCACCATGCGGACCGGGCAGACGCACGTCCACCGCTACCTCGACACCCTGACCGGCTATATCGAGCGCGGCGAGATCGATCCCACCCGGATCATCACCCACCGCCTGAGCCTCGAAGAGGCGCCCCACGCCTACGAGATCTTCAAGCACAAGCACGACGGCTGCATCAAGTGCGTCCTCGACCCCTGGGCCGACCCCAAGGATCACGAGCCGACGAAGGCGCCGTAAGGCAGGCAAGAAAAGGGGCCCTCCAGTGCGGGGGCCCCGCTTTTTTCTCCCTCTCCCCTCGAGGGAGAGGGCCGGGGTGAGGGGGCGTGTGACCAATTCAACCGCCAGCAAGATGCCTTCGCCCTTCTCACCGTCCTCGGACGCCCCGCCCGTTCACCCCCTCCCCTCGAGGGGGAGGAGCTTTTGATGCCTTCGCCGAAAGCTTTGGCGGCGGCGGCAGAGGAGTTTTACCGTCCCCCCAGGTAACTCGCCGTCAACTCCGGGTTGCGGGCGAGTTCGGCGGCGGGGCCCTGCATCTTCACCTGCCCCGTCTCCAGCACGTACGCCTCGTCGCTGATGGCGAGGCTGGCCCGCGCGTTCTGCTCGACGAGGAGGATGGTGACGCCCCCGTCCCGGAGCCCCTGCACGATCCGCAGGATGTCGCGCACGATCAGGGGCGCGAGGCCGAGGGAAGGCTCGTCCAGCAGCAGGAGCCTCGGCTTGCCCATCAGCGCCCGGCCGATGGCCAGCATCTGCTGCTCACCGCCCGATAAGGTCCCCGCGAGCTGGGTGCGGCGCTCGCGCAACCGGGGAAAGCGGGTGTACACGTCTTCGAGGTCCGCACGCCAGTTCTCGCGGCGGCGGCTGTAGGCTCCGAGTTGCAGGTTGTCCGCCACCGTCATGGAGGCGAAGAGGTCACGGCGCTCGGGGACGAGGCTGATGCCCCGGGAGACCCGGCCCTCGAGGGGCACGCCGCGCAGGGACTCGCCCGCGTAGCTGACCTCGCCCTGCGACGGCAACACGCCCATGACCGAGTTCAGCAGGGTGGTCTTGCCCGCCCCGTTGGCGCCGATCACGCTGACGATGTGCCCGGCGGGGACCTGCACGCTCACGCCGCCGAGCGCCTCCACGCGCCCGTAACGGGTGTGCAGCCCCCGCACGTCGAGGAGCGGCACCGTCACGCGGCGCCCTCTTCCAGCTCCACGCCGAGGTACGCCTCGCGCACGGCGGCGTCCGTCCGGATCTGGGCGGGGGGGCCCTCCGCGAGCTTCTCCCCGGAGTTCATCACGACCACCCGGTCCACGAGGTTCATCACGAGGTCCATGTCGTGTTCGACGAGCAGGAGGGTGACCCCCTCGTCCCGCAGGCGACGCAGCAGGGCCGCGAGTTCCATCTTCTCGCCGTAGCGCAATCCGGCGGCAGGCTCGTCGAGGAGGAGCAGGGTGGGATCGGCGACGAGCGCGCGGGCGACCTCCAGCAGGCGCTGTTGCCCCAGCGGCAGGTTCCCGGCGAGGGTGAAGGCCTGCTCGCCCAGCCCCACCCGCCGCAGTTGCCGCAGCGCCTCGTGTTGCAGGGCGGCCTCCTCGGCGCGCTCGAGGTGCAGGAGGCTGGCGAGCATCCCGGCGCGGCCCCGCGCGTACCCGCCCATCATCGTGTTCGCCAGCAGGGTGAGGTCGGGGAGCAGGTGGACGTGCTGGAAGGTGCGCGCGAGGCCCAGGCGGTGAATCTGCCCCGCGTCCAGCCGCGTCACGTCCCGCCCGGCGAAGACGATCCGCCCGCCCGTCGCCGGACTCACCCCCGTGATCAGGTTGAACATGGTGCTCTTGCCCGCCCCGTTCGGGCCGATCAGCCCCAGGATTTCCCCGGCGCGCAGCTCGAAGGACACGCCCTGCACGGCCCTCAGCCCGCCGAAGGTCTTCGCCGCGTGCTCGACGGAGAGCAGGGGCGTGCCCGGCGTCGGCTTCGGCCGGATAGGGAGGGGCCGCGTCTCGGGGAGCAGCCGGAAGGGCGACTGGGGCAGCGCCCGCTCGACGAGGGGCCACAGCCCGCGCCGCGCGAATTGCAGGGTCAGGATGACGAGGACACCGAAGACGATCACCTCGAAGTTGCCCTGCGCGCCGACGAGGGCGGGGAGGAGGTCACGCAACCACTCGCGCAGCATCGTAATCAGCCCCGAGCCCAGCAGGGCGCCCCAGACGTGCTGCGAGCCGCCGACCACCGCCATGAACAGGTATTCGATGCCCGCGTTCAGGCTGAAGGGGGTGGGATTCACGAAGCGCTGGCTGTGCGCGTAGAGCCACCCCGCGAGCGAGGCCATCAGCGCCGCGAGCACGAAGACCTGCACCCGCAGCCAAAAGACGTTCACCCCGAAGGCCTCCGCGACGAGGGACCCGCCCCGCAGCGCCCGCATCGCCCGCCCGGTGCGGCTGGAGAGCAGGAACTGTGCGCCCAAGGCACACAGCCCCAGAGCGGCGAGCGCGAGGTACGCGAAGGCACGGGGCGAGGTGAGCCTCAGCCCGGCCAATCCGACCGGGGGAATCTCCGTCAGGCCCGTGAAGCCGCCGAGCGCCGGGGTATTGCCGAACACGTAAAACAGGCTGATCCCCCACGCGATGGTGGCGAGCGGGAGGTAATGCCCCTGCATCCGTAGCGTGGCGAGCCCCAGCAGCAGGGCGAGCAGGGCGGTGACGCCGAAGCCCACCAGCAGGGTCAGCCACGGGCTCCATCCCGCCTGAGTGGTGAGGACCGCCGTCGTGTACGCCCCCACCCCCATAAAGGCCGCCTGCCCGAAGCTCGTCAGGCCCACGATGCCGGTGAGGAGCACGAGCCCCGTGACCACGAGCGCGAAGATCAGGATGTTCACGAGCAGGGTGACCTGAAAGAGCGGCAGCGCGAGCGGCAAGGCGAGGGCCACCAGAACGGCGAGGGCCGTCAGCACCGGGCGGGCGGGAAAGCGGGTCATTCCTCGTCCTCCGGGACGTGCCGGGTGGTCAGCGAGCGCCACAGCAACACGGGCAGGATCAGGGTAAAGACGATCACTTCCTTCCAGGCCGAGAGGCTGAACGAGGCGAAACTCTCGATCAGGCCGACGAGCACCGCCCCCACCGCCGCCAGCGGGTAACTCACCAGCCCGCCGATGATCGCCCCCACGAAGCCCTTGAGCCCGATCAGGAAGCCCGAGTCGTAGGTCATGGCGACGCTGGGGCCGATCAGCATGCCGCCCAGCGCCCCGATCAGGGCCGCCAGCGCGAAGGTCAACGTCCCCGCCGAGGACGGGCTGATCCCGACCAGCCGCGCGCCGAGGCGGTTGACGGCGGTGGCCCGCAGCGCCTTGCCGGGCATGGTGCGCTCGAAAAAGAGGTACAGCCCCAGCATCAACCCCGCGGAGACCAGGATGACGAGCAGGCTCTGGCGACTCAGCGTGACCTGCCCGAGGGTGACGTTGCCGGGGGCGAAGGGAGGCGTGCGCGAGCCCTCCGGCCCGAAGAAGACGAGCGCCAGCCCGGTCAGGGCGAGGTGCAGGGCGACCGACGCGATCAGGAGGACGAGGACGGTCGCGTTTTGCAGCGGCTGGTACACGGTGCGGTAGATCAGCGGCCCGAGCGGCGCCACGAGCGCGAGCGTCAGGAGGACCTGACTCCACAGCGGGGGCCTGAGGGGCACGAGCCACCCCGCCAGCACGGACAGGGCCGCCCCGAGCAGGGCCGCTCCCCCCACGGTCAGGACGGCCCGCCGCGCCTGCCCCCGCCGCACCTGGCTGAACGCCTCCATGACGGCGGCGAGCGCCAGCAAAACGAGCAGCAGCGACAGGGTGCCCGGCACCCGGCCAAGCTGGAAAGACGCCAGCGTCAGGGTGCCGAAGACCACGAACTCGCCCAGCGCCACGAAGATCACGCGCGTGACCGCGAAGACGAGCACCGTCGCCAGGGCCAGCAGGGCGTACACGGCGCCGTTCGTCAGGCCGTCCGCCGCCAGCACGGGAAAGATCGTCGGGTCGAAGATTTGCATGGGCCTCCAGGTCGGGAAAAGGGCGAGGGCAACGTCGGAACGCTCCCTGGGGACGGGCCGCGCCAGTACGGGGGAACAAGGGTGCTTTGCCCACAATACGTGCTTTGGCACACGGCCGTCACCGCCGGCGGAGGCGGTGCAGAAACGCCCGGCGCGCGGGAGTGGGCGTGAGCGTCCTTCCCCGGGCAGCGCCGGGGCCCACCCGTCTACAGCCCGCCGGAGAACCGAGGCCGCCCACCCCACGAGGACCCGGGGGAGGGTGGGGCGAGAGCACCCGCCAGATCCGGAACCTGCCACGGGAAGCCCCCAGGTGATCGATGGCGGCGGAACCTCCGGACGATCCCTCGCACTTGTCCCGGTGTGATTCGCTGACGACGCGGCAAGGCCAGGTGCGCCCCTCTTCCGGACTTTTTCTTGCCTAAGCAACCTTAGGCAAGAAATCCACCCTTGCCGAGCCGTCCGGCGTGACGGGATCGGGGAGAGGGTCTGTAAGATTTCTGTGAGGAATGCTGGCTATCCTTGAAGAATGAGGGGCTTTTCCAGCAGCCTGCGTCTGCCGCCGAGCCGCTCGCGCCGGGCCGTCTGGTTTTCGCTGCGGCTCAAGGTGCTGCTCTCGTTGGCGCTGGCGGGGCTGTGTCTGATGGGATCGTTGGGGGCCCTGCTGCCCACGCTCGTCGTGACGCGCTTCGACCGTCAGGAGGAGCGGCGAATGCACGCGGATACGCTGCGGGTGGCCCGGGCGCTGGAGACCGAGCTAGAGAGCCTGAGTACCTACGTCCTGAACTGGTCGGCGTGGGACGACACGCACGCGTACGTGCAGCGGCCCAGCCGTGCCTACGAGGCTTCCAATCTGATTCCGGGCAGCTTCGAGGCGGGGCGGCTGAACCTGATCGTCTTTTTGAACCGGCGGGGCGACCTCGTGACGACCCAGGCCTACGATCTCGCCGGGCACCGGCTGGTCCCGTCGGAGGAGCTCACCGGCGAGCTGTTGCGGCGGTCGGGCTCCCTGCTGCGGCCCCAGGGGGAAGAGGACATGCGGCGGGGGATCGTGACGCTGGCCTCGGGGTCCTGGCTGCTCGCCGCTCGGCCGATCCTGACGAGCGCGGGCCGGGGGCCGTCGGCGGGAACCCTGGTGATGGGCCGCGAACTGACCCCCACCCTGCTGAGGGAACTCAAACGCGACGCCGGGCTCGCCCTGACGGTCATGCCCACGCCGGAACGCCTGGTGGAGCGGGTGGCGCGGGCGCCGGGGGGGGTGCTCGTTCAGGCGCGCGACGAGGGGCGGCTGGAGGGCTTCACGGTCGTGCGGGACCTGGCGGGCCGCCCCAGCCTGACGCTGATGGTGGGGGCCGACCGCGAGGACCACGCCAACGGCGTCGTGACGGCCAGGACGATCCTGATCGCCGTGTTCGCCGTCGTCTTGCTCTTCACGGTCCTGACGATGACGCTGGTCGAGCGGCTGGTCCTGCGGCGGCTGGGGCGCTACCGCAGGCAGGTGCGCAAGATCATGCGGGGGGGCCAGCTCACCAGCCGCTTTCCGGTGGGAGGGCGCGACGAACTCAGCGACCTGGGGCACGCCTTGAACGCGCTGCTGGACCAGACCGAGCACAGCCAGCGGCGCCTGGAGCACCAGGCCGCCCACGACGAGCTCACGGGGCTGCCCAACCGCTTCGCCTTCAAGCAGACCCTGGGGGCCTTGATGGGCCGGGGGGAGCCCTTCGCGGTGGTCTTGATCGACCTCGACAACTTCAAGGGCATCAACGACACCCTCGGCCACGAGGTCGGCGACGAGGTGCTGCGCCTGGGGGCCGCGCGTCTGGCGCAGGCCCTGCCCCCGGGTGCCCTGCTCGCGCGTCTGGGCGGCGACGAGTTCGCCCTGCTCCTGCCGGGTGTCGCGGACGGGGAGACGGCCGGGCGCCGCGCCCGCGCCCTGCTGGGCACCCTGGCCCCCCCCCTGCCCACGAGCGCCGCCGAGCTGCGGGTCCAGGCCAGCGCGGGCCTCAGTCTGTGGCCCGCCGACGGCGCCGACGAGTCGGCCCTGCTCCAGTACGCCGACCTCGCCATGTACCGGGCCAAGGCCACCGGGGGCGGCGTGCAGCGGTACCACGCGGGCCTCTCGCAAGAAGCCCAGCGCCGCAACGAACTGGAGCGCAGCCTTCAGGACGTGCTGGGACGGGGCGAACTGTGGCTCGCCTATCAACCGGTGGTGGCCCTCGCCTCGGGCCAGACGGTGGGCTGCGAGGCGTTGCTGCGCTGGCAAAGCCCCGTGCACGGGGCGGTGTCCCCCGCCGACTTCATCCCCCTGGCCGAGGAGCGGGGACTGATCCGCGAGATCGGGGCCTGGGTGCTGCGCGAGGCCTGCACGCTCGCCGCGCGCTGGCAGCGCGAGGGGCGGGGGGTCAAGGTCGCGGTGAACGTGAGTGCCGTGCAACTGCGTGACCCCCACTTCGCGCGTGAGGTGGCGGCCACGCTGCGCTCGGCGGGACTGTGCCCGTCGGGGCTGGAACTGGAGGTGACCGAGACGGCGGTGATGGCAGACCTGGGGGCGGCGACGCGGCAACTGGCGGAGGTGCGCGCCCTGGGGGTGTCGGTGGCACTCGACGACTTCGGGACCGGGTACGCCAGCCTGGAACTGGTGCGGGAATTGCCGCTGGACAAGCTCAAGCTCGACCGCTCGTTCGTGACGGGGGCCGAGCGCGACACGCGGCGGCAGGTGATCGTGGCGTCGGTGATCCACCTGGCCGGGGACCTGGGGCTGACGGTGGTGGCCGAGGGGCTCGAGACCGCGGCGCAGCGCGACATGCTGCTGGCGCTGGGCTGCCCCCTGGCCCAGGGCTACCTCTACGCCCGGCCCCTCCCCCCGGAGGAGTTGCGCCGCCACCTCACCGGGGAGACCGTCCCCCTGGGGGCGTAGGGCGGCGGGGGCACGGCCCGCGTCCGCCGGGTGCCCCCTGGCCCACGCGGCGCCGCCGAAGCCTTATCCTCGGCCCCGTCGTGATGGACGAGCGTGCCCAGACCCTTCCGCTCGGCGCCCTGGCGCTGGGGGCGCTCGCCGTGGCCCTGTGGAGCAGCTCGACGGTGGTGGAAAAGGTGCTGCTGGAGAGCCTTCCGCCGATTACCCTGCTCGCCTGGCAGCTCGGGATCAGCGTGACCGTGCTGTGGGGTGCCCTGCTCCTGGGCCGCCGGGGCGTGGCGCACGGCACGTGGCACCTGGGGTGGCCGGGGCTGGTGCAGCCGGGACTCGCCAACCTGCTGCTCCTGCTCGGGCTTTCCCTGACGAGCGCGAACACCTTCTCGCTGCTCAACTCGTGTGAGACGGTTTTCGGTTTGATCTTCGCGCGGGCGCTGCTGGGGGAACGGGTGGGCCGGGCCACGGCGGTCCTCGCCGGGTTCGCCACCCTGGGCGTGATACTCGTGGCCCTGGGAGCCCCGCAGGAGGACGGGGCGAGCACCTGGGCCGGGGTGGGGCTGGTGCTCGGCGGCACGGTCTTCGCCTCGCTGTACGGGGTGGTGAGCCGTCCCGCCGCCGCCGCGCCGGACACCCACCCGCTCTTGCTGACGGCGCTGCACCAGACGTTCGGCCTCGGGGTCGTGCTCGCCGCGTGGGCGCTGGCGCTGGAGCGCGGGGAGGGCGCGACCCTGGGCGGGGTGGCGCCCGCCACCTGGGCGTGGGCGGCCCTGGCGGGCCTCTTTCAATACGCCGTGCCCTTCTGGCTCTTCCTGACCGCGCTGCGGCGGCTGAGCGCCAGCGCCGTGTCGCTGCTCTTCACGCTGGGGCCGGTCTTTGTGATCGTCCTCGCCTTCCTGGTCCTGGGGGAATGGCTCACCCCCCTCCAGTGGGGCGGGGCCGTGCTCACGCTGGTCTCCCTCACGCTGATCGCGGCGTGGCCGGGGCGCGGCGCACCCCCCTGAGGGCCACGCGGAAGGTCACGCCGAGGTGGGGCGGAAGGTGGACGGAACCGAACGCCCCGGGGCTGCGCCGACCGTCTTCGGGAAAGCCGTTGCCCCACCGCACAAACGCCGGTGGGGCAACGGGCACGGACGGTGACCGGATCAGGCGGGGCCGCCTGCCTGGATGGTCGGCACCCCGTCGGGCCGCTCGGGGCGGGCCAGTTCGAGGACAGGCCGCACGGGCAGGGGCAGATGCTGCGCCCCGGTGTCCTCCAACGCGCCGAAGCGCACGTGCCGCTGGCTGATGAACCAGAGCTCGTCGCGGTCGTTGGGCAGGATGAAGTAGGCCTCGGAGGTCTCGGACGGCGAGTAGATGCCCAGCACCCGGTACAGGCGGTTTCTGGAAAACCCGCTCTCTAGCGGCCGGGGCATGGGCGCGCGCGGCCCACCGAACTCCTCGATGCGGACGAACATATCCTTGTTGTAGGCGAGCATAGGCCAGAATTGACAAAACGGTCCGGCTTCGTCAAGGCAAAAATTAACATTTCATCAGGAACGGGTGAGCGCCACACCATCTGGGGAACCCGGGCGCAGAAGCGGGTGGCCGCCACGTGGCGCTCACCCTGACAGGAATTCTCACACCTTCTTCAGTCTCTTCCAATTCCCCCGTCAGGGGGTCTTCCTGTGGCAGGGAGCTCGGCGGTGGCGGTCAGCCTGGCACCCGGCGGGACCCCAGGGCGGCGAGCACCTCCGCTGCGGCACGCTCGCCGCTCGCGCAGGCACCCTCCATGAAGCCCTGGAAGGCGCCGCCGGTGTGTTCCCCCGCGAAGTGGAGCCCGTCCACGGGCTCGGCCTCGGCGCCGCCGATGGTGGTCCACTGCCCCACCCGGTAGGCGGAGTACGAGCCCCGGCTCAGGGGATGGCTCGGCCAGTGCGCGCGGAGGGCCGGGGCGCGGTCCCGCGCGGCCCCGATGCCGGGGTAGATCGCCTCCATCTCGGTGAGCCAGGCGGCGGTGTGGGCCTCGGCGCTTCCGGTGCCGACCTCGAGCCCACGCCGCCCGCCCACGAAGTTCGTCAGGGCGCCCGTGGGGCCGCTGGCGGCCAGCGTGCGGCTGCTCTCCCAGGTCGTCTGGAAGGTCCGGTCGGAGTAGGTGTACCCGTTCGAGCGGTGACGGGTGCGCCACACGCGCTCGGAGAAGCCCGCGATGAGCTTGGCATTCGTGCCGTAGCCGATGGTCTCGATGGCGCGGCGCTTGACCTCGGGCAGCGGCAGGCGCAGGGCCACCCCCCGCAGGACGCTGAAGGGCAGCGCCAGGATGACGCGGGAGGCGCGCACCTCCTGCGAGCTGGCCCCGCGCGCGAAGGTCAGGGTGTAGCGCCCGTCGCTGCCCCGGCTCAGGGCTTCGAGGCGGGCGCCGAGGTCGAGGTCTTGCGCCAGGGCCTGTCCCAACCGCTGCGGGATGGCCCCGTTGCCCTCCTCGGCGGTGTAACGCATGTCGCTGGCCCCGAAGATCTCGAACCGCTCGGGGGACGTGCCGATGAGGTAGCTCAGGTTGAGACTCGACTGCTCGGTCGCCTCCAGGCCGTACTCGGTGACGTAGGCCACCTCGATCAGGTCGCGCAGGAAGGGAGGCACGTCGGGCCGGTCGAGGTAGTCGTGCAGGGAGGTCCGGTCGAGGCCCGCCGCGTTGCCGGGGGTGAGGTGACTCACGGACTCCACGTCCAGCGCGGCGAGGTCCGCGCCGATCCGCCGCGCCAGGGGGCGGAAGGCCTCCAGCACCTCGGCGTCGGTGTACACCCTCCCGCCGAAGTCGAAGACCTCGGGGATCAGGCGGTCGCGGGCGTCGTCCGCGAGGAGGTCACGGAGCGGCACTCCAAGTTCGCCCGCGAGGCGCCGGATGGACGTGTGGCCCGAGTCGATGAACTCGCCGCCCAGCTCCACGTGCCGCCCCCCGAAGACGCCGTGCCGGGTGGAAACGCGCCCGCCCACGCGCGGCCCCGCCTCGTACACGCGCACGGGCACCCCCGCTTGCCGCAGCCGGTACGCCGCCGTGAGGCCCGCGAGCCCCGCCCCCACGACGACCACGGGGTCGTCCCCGGTCACGCTGGCCCGCGCCGCCGGGGGAAGCGTCTGCGCCGAGACCCCGCGAGGCGCCAGGGTCAGCCCCGCCGCCCCGAGGGCCCCGGCCCGCAGCAGCGCCCGCCGCCGGGCGTCGTGGGTCCGTTCGAGCACCTCCTCGTCTCGCTGCCCACGCACCTCGGCGTGGTGGGCCAGCGCGAAGAACACCCGCAACCGGGCGAGCAGGGCGGACCGGCTCAAGCTGTTCCCCTCAGGTTGTTCATGGTCCCCCGACTCTAGCAACCTCTCCCGGCCCTGCTTGCCCAGAAGTTCACAAAGCTTCGCGCAGGGCGCCCCGGCGTCCTCCTGTCCTCTCCCCTGATTGAAAGCCGGAGCCCTGTGACTCAGCAGAACATGCAGGGGCGATTGTCCTTCCGCGGAGGGGGCCCTGCGCGTAGAACCCCGGCGGGAACGTCCTGCCGTCTATCCCACACATGGACAACCCCGCCCGAGTATTTATGCATTGTTCGTATCCTCTTGAGTCATAAGGATCAGGCCGCACGAGGCCGAGAGAGGAGTGCCTCATGAACCACGACGAACTGCACCCGCCCTCCCACCACGAGATCGAGGCACTCGGCGAGCACGGCCTGTACCGCGAGGGGCAGGAACACGACGCCTGCGGCGTTGGCTTCATCGCCCACATGCGGGGCGAGAAGGCCCACAGCATCGTCACGCAGGGGCTCAGGATTCTGGAAAACCTCGACCACCGGGGGGCCGTCGGCGCCGACGAGCTGATGGGCGACGGGGCCGGAATTCTTATTCAGATTCCCGACGAGTTCTACCGCGCCGAGATGGGCCAGCAGGGCGTCACCCTGCCCAGGCCCGGCGAGTACGGCGTGGGCATGATCTTCCTGCCCAAGGAGCACGCCTCGCGCCTCGCCTGCGAGCAGGAATTGGAGCGGGCGATCAAGGCGGAGGGGCAGGTGCTGCTGGGCTGGCGCGACGTGCCCGTGGACCGCGAGATGCCGATGTCGCCGACGGTGCGGACGAAGGAGCCCGTCATCCGGCAGGTCTTTATCGGTCACGGGACGGACACCCTCGTTCCTGACGCCCTGGAGCGCAAGCTGTACGTCATCCGCAAGCGGGCCTCGCTCGCCATCCTGCGGCTCAAGCTCACCCACGGGCGCGAGTATTACGTCCCCTCCATGTCCTGCCGCACGGTGATCTACAAGGGCCTGCTGCTCGCCGGGCAGGTCGGGCAGTATTACCTCGACCTGCAAGACGAGCGGGTGGTCTCGGCCCTCGCGCTCGTTCACCAGCGATTCTCCACGAATACCTTCCCGGAGTGGTATCTCGCGCACCCCTACCGGATGGTCGCGCACAACGGCGAGATCAATACGGTCAAGGGCAACTTCAACTGGATGCGGGCGCGGGAGGGCGTGATGAAGTCGCCGGTTCTCAACGGCGACCTCCCCAAGCTCTACCCCATCAGCCTGCGCGGGCAGTCGGACACGGCGACCTTCGACAACGCGCTCGAACTGCTGACGATGGCGGGCTATCCCCTCGCGCACGCGATGATGATGCTGATTCCGGAGGCGTGGGAGCAGCACACCGGCATGGACGAACGCCGCCGCGCCTTTTACGAGTACCACGCGGCGATGATGGAGCCCTGGGACGGCCCCGCCGCCATTGCGTTCACCGACGGGCGGCAGATCGGCGCGACCCTCGACCGCAACGGGTTGCGTCCGGCGCGCTATATCGTCACCAAGGACGACCTCGTGGTCCTGGCCTCCGAGGCGGGCGTGCTGCCCATCCCCGAGCACCGCATCGTGAAGAAGTGGCGCCTCCAGCCGGGGCGGATGTTCCTCCTCGACCTGGACGAGGGGCGGATCATCGAGGACGAGGAGCTCAAGTCCCGGTACGCCTCCGCCAAGCCCTACCGGCAGTGGATCGAGAACGTGCGGGTCAAGCTCGACGACATGGCGAGCCGGGTGGAGGCCCCGGTCCCCCGCGAGGCCCTGCTCGACCGGCAGCAGGCGTTCGGGTACACGCAAGAAGACCTGAAGTTCCTGCTCAACCCCCTCGCCGCCGCGGGTGAGGAGGGCGTCGGCTCGATGGGCAACGACTCGCCGCTCGCGGTGCTGTCCAGCCGGAACAAGCCGCTCTACAACTACTTCCGGCAGCTCTTCGCACAGGTGACGAACCCGCCCATCGACCCGATCCGCGAGGCCATCGTCATGTCGCTGGTGTCCTTCATCGGGCCTAAGCCCAACCTGCTCGACATCAACGCGGTGAACCCGCCGCTACGGCTGGAGGTCTCGCAGCCCGTCCTCGAAGTCGAGGACATGGCGCGGCTGCGGGGGATCGGGGAGCAGACGAACGGGAAGTTCAAACCGTACGAGCTGAACATCTGCTACCCGGCGCTGTGGGGCAACGAGGGTATCGAGGCCAAGCTCGCCTCCCTGCGGGCGGAGGCCGTGGACGCCCTGGAGAGCGGGCACAACATCCTGATCCTGACGGATAGAGGCATGGACCGCGACCACGTGGCGATTCCCGCCGCGCTCGCCCTCTCCGCCATCCACCAGCACCTCGTCAAGGAGGGCCTGCGGACGACCACCGGCCTCGTCGTGGAGACGGGCTCGGCGCGGGAGGTGCACCACTTCGCCGTTCTGGCCGGGTACGGGGCGGAGGCGATTCACCCCTACCTCGCGCTGGAAACGATCTCGGACCTGCATCCGGAGGCGCCGGAGAAGGCCGTCTCCAACTACGTCAAGGGCGTGGGCAAGGGGCTGTCCAAGGTCATGTCGAAGATGGGCATCAGCACCTACATGTCGTACTGCGGCGCCCAGATTTTCGAGGCGGTCGGGCTGAGCGAGGACCTCGTGCAGAAGTACTTCCGGGGCACCGCGACCCAGGTGGGCGGCATCGGCGTGTTCGAGGTGGCGGAGGAGGCGTTGCGGGTCCACCGCGCGGCGTTCGGCGAGGACCCCTTCCTGGCGAACATGCTCGACGTGGGCGGTGAGTACGCCTGGCGGGCGAAGGGCGAGGAGCACATGTGGACGCCCGACGCCATCGCCAAGCTCCAGCACGCGACGCGCTCGGGAAGATTTGAGACGTACCGCGAGTACGCCCGCATCATCAACGACCAGTCGCGGCGGCACATGACGTTGCGCGGCCTCTTCGAGCTGAAGGCGGACCCGGAGAAGGCGATTCCGCTCGACGAAGTAGAACCCGCCGCCGAGATCGTCAAGCGGTTCGCCACGGGGGCCATGTCGCTCGGCTCGATCAGCACCGAGGCGCACACCACCCTCGCCGTCGCCATGAACCGCATCGGCGGGAAGTCGAACACGGGCGAGGGCGGCGAGGACCCGGCACGCTACCGGGGCGAAATGGGGGGCGAGACGATCACGGCGGGCACCCGGCTCGCGGACATTCTCGGTGAGGGCCGCATCGAGGCTCAGGCCGACTACGAGCTTCAGGACGGCGACTCGCTGCGGTCGAAGATCAAGCAGGTCGCGTCGGGCCGCTTCGGGGTGACGACGGAATACCTCGTCTCCGCCGACCAGATTCAGATCAAGATGGCGCAGGGGGCCAAGCCGGGCGAGGGCGGACAGCTCCCCGGCGGCAAGGTCAGCGAGTACATCGGAATGCTGCGGCACTCCGTCCCCGGCGTGGGATTGATCTCCCCTCCCCCGCACCACGACATCTACTCCATCGAGGACCTCGCGCAGCTCATCCACGACCTCAAGAACGCGAACCCGCGCGCCGACGTGTCGGTGAAGCTGGTCTCCGAGGTCGGCGTCGGCACCATCGCGGCGGGCGTGGCGAAGGCGAAGGCCGACCACGTGGTGATCGCCGGGCACGACGGCGGGACGGGCGCTTCCCCCTGGTCCTCCATCAAGCACGCGGGCTCGCCGTGGGAACTGGGGCTGGCGGAGACGCAGCAGACGCTGGTGCTCAACCGCCTGCGGAGCCGCATCCGGGTTCAGGCCGACGGGCAGATGAAGACCGGGCGCGACGTGGTGATCGGCGCCTTGCTGGGCGCGGACGAGTTCGGCTTCGCCACCGCGCCGCTCGTCGCCGAGGGCTGCATCATGATGCGGAAGTGTCACCTCAACACCTGTCCGGTGGGGGTGGCGACGCAGGACCCGGTGCTGCGGCAGAAGTTCACAGGCAAGCCCGAGCACGTCATCAACTACTTCTTCTTCGTGGCAGAGGAGGTGCGCGAGCTGATGGCCTCCCTGGGTATTCGCAAGTTCGACGACCTGATCGGCCGCGCTGACCTGCTCGACACCCGCCAGGGCATCGCACACTGGAAGGCGCAGGGGCTCGACTTCAGCCGCCTCTTCCACGTGCCCGCCGTGCCCGGTGAGGTCGCCCGCCGCCATGTGGAGACGCAGGACCACGGCCTGGAGCGGGCGCTCGACGTGACGCTGATCGAGAAGTGCCGTCCGGCCCTCGAACGCGGCGAGAAGGTGCAGCTCCTCGAAGACGCGCGGAACGTGAACCGCACGGTCGGCGCGATGCTGTCGGGTGAGGTGATCCATCATCACCCGGACGGCCTGCCCGACATGACCATCTTCATCCAGATGGAGGGGCACGGCGGGCAGAGCTTCGGGGCGTTCCTGGCGCCCGGGGTGACGCTGTACCTGATCGGCGACGCGAACGACTACACCGGCAAGGGGCTGTCGGGCGGGCGGGTCGCGGTGCGTCCGAGCATCGACTTCCGGGGCGACGCGACGAAGAACATCATTGTCGGCAATACCGTCCTGTACGGCGCCACCTCGGGTGAGGCGTTCTTCCGGGGCGTGGCGGGCGAGCGGTTCGCGGTGCGGCTCTCGGGGGCGACGGCGGTCGTCGAGGGCACGGGCGACCACGGCTGCGAGTACATGACGGGCGGCACGGTGGTCGTGCTGGGCCGCACCGGGCGCAACTTCGCGGCGGGCATGTCGGGCGGCATCGCCTACGTGTACGACGAGGACGGCACCTTCGCCTCGCGCTGCAACACGGCGATGGTGAGCCTGGACCGGGTAGTTCCCGCAGGCGAGCAGGAGACGACCATCGAGCGCCGCTTCTGGCACCGGGGGCAGACGGACGAGGCGCAGCTCCGGCAGCTCCTCGAAGACCACCACTCGTGGACGGGCTCGCTGCGGGCGCGCGACCTGCTCGACAACTGGGAACGGGAGATGCCGAGGTTCGTCAAGGTCTTCCCGCGCGAGTACGAACGGGCGCTGGGCGAGTTGCACTCTGACGCGGGGCGCGGACCGGCGGAGGTCGGCCAGTCCACCGGCCAGGGCGTCCTGACGAAGTAAGCCATGCACCGGAGCGGCGAGGGCCAGTCTCCCGCCGCCTTCGCCTCAAGATCAAGGAGCAACGATGGGAAAAGTCACCGGCTTTCTGGAGTACCGGCGCGTCAAAGAGGCGTACGAGCCCATCGACGAGCGCCTGAAGAACTACAACGAGTTCGTCCACGAACTCAACGTCGAGCAGTCGCAGGTGCAGGCGGCCCGCTGTATGGACTGCGGCGTGCCCTTTTGCAACAACGGCTGCCCGGTCAACAACCTGATCCCCGATTGGAACGACCTCGTGTACGGGAACGACTGGCGCGCGGCCATCGACACGCTGCACGCGACGAACAACTTTCCCGAGTTCACGGGCCGCATCTGCCCCGCCCCCTGCGAGGCGGCCTGCACCCTCAACCTCACGTCGGACGAGCCGGTGGGCATCAAGTCCATCGAGCGCGCGATCATCGACCACGCGTGGCAGGAGGGGTGGGTTTCTCCCCAGCCGCCGCCCTACAAGACGGGCAAGCGGGTGGCGGTCGTCGGCTCGGGTCCGGCGGGGCTCGCGGCGGCACAACAACTGGCGCGCGCCGGGCACGACGTGACGGTCTTCGAGAAGAACGACCGCATCGGCGGTCTGCTCAGATACGGCATCCCCGACTTCAAGCTCGACAAGGGGCTGATCGACCGCCGGGTGGAGCAGATGGAGGCGGAGGGCGTGACCTTCCGCACGGGGGTCCTCGTCGGGACGATGCCGGAGGGCTCGACGGTCCCCAACCTCGCGCGGGAGACGGTCTCGCCCGAGGAGCTGACCCGCACCTTCGACGCCGTGCTGCTGGCGGGCGGGGCCGAGCAGCCGCGCGACCTGCCGGTGCCGGGGCGGGAGTTGCAGGGCGTCCACTTCGCCATGGAGTTCCTGCCCCAGCAGAACCGGGTGAACGCGGGCGACACCCTTCCCGGCCAGCTTCGCGCCGAGGGCAAGCACGTCGTCGTGATCGGCGGCGGCGACACGGGCTCCGACTGCATGGGCACCTCGCACCGGCAGGGGGCGGCGAGGGTCACCCAGTTCGAGCTGCTGCCCATGCCGCCCGAGCACGAGAACAAGCCGCTGACGTGGCCCTACTGGCCGCAGAAACTCCGCACCTCCTCCAGCCACGAGGAGGGCGGCGAGCGCGAGTTCGCCATCGCCACCAAGGAGTTCATCGGCGAGGGCGGGCGCGTCACGGCCCTCAAGACGGTGCGGCTGGAGTGGCAGGGCGGCAGGATGAGCGAGGTGCCCGGCAGCGAGGAGGTCATGCCCGCCGACCTCGTGCTGCTGGCGATGGGCTTCGTGAGCCCGGTGGGGAGCATCCTCGACGTGTTCGGGGTGAGGAAGGACCAGCGCGGCAACGCCCAGGCCACGACGGACGAGGTGGGCGGCTACGTCACGAACGTCCCCAGGGTCTTCGCGGCGGGCGACATGCGCCGGGGCCAGTCCCTCGTCGTATGGGCCATCCGCGAGGGGCGGCAGGCGGCGCGGTCGGTGGACGAGTTCCTGATGGGGACGAGCGAACTGCCACGCTGAGGGGGTCAGGAGGAACGGCGCCGCTCGGGGATGGGGGGCGCCGTTTTCTTTGGGTCGCAGGGAGAGGGGAGGGTCTTTCGGGTGAGCCCGGATGGGCCGCTTCCTTCCCCCCTCCCAGCCTCCCCACAGGGGGAGAGGCGTTTGAGAGACGCTGGCGTCAAGCTCCTTGCGGCCTCCCTCCAGCCCACTTCCTTCAACCTCATGAACTGGCCGCAACGAGACACCACCCGCAAGGGCCAGGCCCGGCTGGCCGTCGACCTCGCAGGGTGGTGAGGGCGGGCCACGAAAAGCCCCCGGCCCTCGCTCCCTCGCGCCAGGGGCGACCCTCCGACTTCACCCGGCCGGTCGTGATGGGTACGGGGTCAGGGTAAGGCGGGTTGAGGTGGCGCATACACCACCCGGAAAAAAGGCGATGAAGGGGAGTGTACAGTCGCCTCCCGTTTTGATGAAGGCGCCTACAGACCGGCCATATGCAGGACCTGTCCCCGGCGCCACCCGGCCCCGACGCTAGAATCCGCCCATGGACCTTCCCCAGGGGCGCGTGGAGAGCCGCCCGGCGCCCGCCTCCGCCCCCCACCCCTACGACGCGCTGCCGACCCCGGTGTGGACCTGCACGGCGGGGGGCGAGCTGACCTTCGTCAATTCGGCCTGGCAGGCGGTGACGGGCCAGAGCGCGGCCCAGGCGCTGGGCTCGTCCTTCGCGGAGGTCCTTCACCCCGAAGAGCGCGGCCGGGCCCTGGAGGGCTGGCGCGCGGCGCGGGCGCGGGGAGAGGTGTTCGGGGGCGAATACCGCCTGCGCGGGCCGGGCGGGGACCGTCCTTTTCTCCTGCGGGCTCAGCCTGCCGGGGACGACCCGGACGGACCGTGGGTGGGGGTGGCGAGCGGGCCGGACGGCGGCGAAGAGGCGCCCCGGAGGAGGGCACCGTCGCGCCGGGACGACGAACTCATCGCGGCGCTGGCGGAGACGCTGCAACGGGCGGCGACCCCCGAGGAGGTGTCGCGGTTCGCGCTCGACCTGATCGGCCCGGCGCTGGAGGCGCAGAGTCTGCTGGTCGTGCGGCTGGGCGGCGACCAGATTCGCCTGCCGACGATCTGGGGCGACCCGCCCGAACCTGTCGCCGGGTACATGACCCGCCCGGAGCTGAGGCTGGACGATACCCCGCTGCTGCGGCAGGTCGCGCGGGAGGGGCGCGGCGTGTACGTGGACGACTACCGGGCGGCGCCGGGGGCCATCCCCTCCTTCCCGGCGCTGGCCTGCGCAGTCGAGCCCGTCCGCACACCGGACGGCACGCTGGAGGGCTTTCTGGTGGTGTGGCGGCCGGTGGGCCCGGGGGCGTGGCAAGACGGGCAGCGGCGGCTCCTGAGACGGGCGGCGCAGACCCTGGGGCTCGCGCTGGAGCGGGCGGCGGCGGCCCAGCGGCTGGCGGAGTCGGTGGCGGCGCTCGACGCCTTCGTGGCGTTCACCGAGGCGGTGGGGAGCGAGACGGACGTGTTCGCCCTCGCGCGGCGGGCGGGCGAGGTGCTGCGCGCCAACCTCGGGGACGTGAGCGTGGCGTACTACAAGCCGGGCGGCGGGCTGTGGCGGGCGCGGGTGTGGACCGAGGACCTCGCCCCCGAGGTGGCCGCCACCATCGCGGCGGGCGTGAGCATGGAGTCGCCGAGCTTCAAACGGGCGGTCGAGGAGCACCGGCCGCTGTTCGTGTCGGGCTGGAACCCCGAGCGCGAGGAGGTGGCGCACACCGAGGCGTACGGGGCGGTCGCCTTTTACCCGTATTTCAAAGGTGGACAGCCGCGCAGCGTGCTCGTGGCGGGCACCCAGGACGCCCGCACGTGGTCCGAGCGCGAGCGGGCGGTGTTCCAGGCGGTCGGGCGCAGCCTGGGCCTCGCGCTGGAGCGCGCCGACGCGGCGGCGTGGCAGGCGGTCCAGAACCGTGAGCTCGAAGCCCGCACGGCGGCGCTGGAGGGTTTTGCCGACCTCACCCGCGACCTGAGCCTGCGCGCCGATCCCCACGCGCTCGTGCGGCGGGCGCAGGAGGTCGTGCTCTCGCTCCTCACGTCCGGCTACGCGCTGTACTACGAGCGGGAGGGGGAGCGCTGGCGCAACCGGGTCCAGACCGGGGAGGTCGGACACCCGGACCTCCAGGCCTTTATCGACGCGGGGCCGCCCGTGGGCGAGACGCCCAGCGTGGACGTGCCCTGGACCACCCGGCGGCCCCTGTACCAGGACAGCTACGCCCGGGGCAGCGACACCCCGGCGGAGCTGGTCCAGCACGTGAGCACGGCGGCCTCGCTGCCCGTCTTGCGGCACGGGGAGGTCGTCGGGGTCTTGATCGCGGTGCTGTTCGAGGGGCGGGCCTGGACCGGGACCGACCGGGTGGTGCTGGAGACGGTGGTGCGCAGCCTCGGGATCGCCCTGGAGCGCGCCCAGGAGGTGGCCGACCTCGCGCGGCGCACCCAGGAAGTGACCGAGTGGCGCGAACGCTACGAGGTCGCCGTGCAGGGCTCGGGGCACGTCCTGTACGACTGGAACGCCGCGACCGGCCGGATCGTGTACGGCGGCCCGGTCGAGGCGGTGACCGGCTACACCCCGGGGGAGCTGAGCGGGGGGCCGGTCCCCTGGACCGAGCGCCTGATCCACCCCGACGACCGCCCCGCCTTCCGCGCGGAGGTCGCGCAGGTCGTCCGGGAGGGCGGCACCCTCCACGTGGGTTTCCGGGTGATCCGCAAGGACGGCAGCGTGCGCGAGGTCGAGACCGACGGGCACTTCATGTGGGGTCCGGGGGGAGTTACCCGGCTCGTCGGCCTGATCAAGGACGTGACCGAGCGCCGCGAGGCGGAGGAGCGGCTGCGCAGATCGAACGAGGAACTGCGCAGGTCGAACGCCGAGCTCGAACAGTTCGCCTACGTCGCCTCTCACGACCTCCAGGCCCCGCTGCGCGCGGTCACGAGCTTTTCCGAACTCATCTTGCGCCGCTACGGGGAGGCGCTCGACGAGCGTGGGCGCCTCTACCTGGGGCAGATCGTGGAGAACGGCCAGCATATGAAGCGGCTGGTAGACGACCTCCTCGGCTTCTCGCGCCTGAACACCCGCCCCCGCCGCGAGGAGGTCTCGGACGCCGCCGCCATCTTCGACGCGGTGGCCGGGCGCTTCGCCGGGGAGGTCGCGGCGCTGGGCGGGGCGCTCACCCGTGACCCCCTGCCCCAGGTGCGCGCCGACGCGGGGCAACTCGACCAACTGCTGCAAAACCTGATCTCGAACGCCCTCAAGTACCGCCGCGACGGCGAGCCGCCCCGGGTCCACGTCTCGGCCGGGCGGGACGGGGAGATGTGGCGCTTCACGGTCGCCGACAACGGCATCGGCATCGAGGGGCAGTATTTCGAGCGCATCTTCGTGATCTTCCAGAGATTGCACGGCCGCGAGCAGTTCGAGGGCACCGGCATCGGCCTCGCCGTGTGCAAGAAGATCGTCGAGGCCCACGGCGGGCGGCTGTGGTTGGAGTCGCGCCCCGGCCAGGGCACGATCTTCTTCTTCACTCTCCCGGCGGCGTGAATTCTGCCGGACCGGCCCCCGGCGTCTCCTGAAATGAGGCGGCGATGAACGCCTCTTCACCGCCCTCTGGCAAGACGGTCAGATTTGGGGAAGCGCGGCTTTAGCAACCTCAGCAGGGCGGCACGTTCCCACCTCCGAGAATCGGGCAGCGGTCGGGGCGACGAGTCCCTTTCAAGGAGGCACGAGGATGACGAGAACGGGTGGAACGAGCAGCACGGCAAGACGCGGCTTCGCGGCGATGGAGCCGGGGCGTCAGCGTGAGATCGCCAGCCTGGGCGGGCGGGCGGCGCACCAGAGCGGCAACGCGCACCGCTTCACCTCGGAGGAGGCGCGCGAGGCCGGGCGCAAGGGCGGTCAGGCCTCCCGGGGAAGCAAGGCCCCCGGGCGGAAGATGTCCGGCGACTGACGCGCGGGCACGTGCCCCCTTCACCGACACACCGGATTCATCTCTGGGCGGCTCCTCAACGGGCCGCTTTTTTCGTGGCGACCGCCGACAGGCCCGCGTCAGCGAACGGGCGCAGGGTCCTCTGCCCGGCGGAGAAGACCTGTCACCCTGACCTGTAAAGAGGCAAAGGGGAGCGGAGCGAAGGGCCCGGCACGACACTGTTCTTTCGTCAACGGCTCTAGGCTTCCTCACGGTCCTTGGGCGGGTCGGGTTGGGTGAGCTGGAGGCCGGGTTTCAGGCGTCCGGCCTCGCGCACACTCTGGGTGAGGAGGTACTCGATCTGGGCGTTCACGCTGCGGAGTTCGTCGGCGGCCCAGCGTTCCAGGGCGGCGTAGAGTTCCGGGCTGATGCGCAGGGGGTAGTTTTTGCGGGGCATGGCACACTCACCTGCCCGGTTGCGGGGCGCTCAATACAGGCTCCCGGCGTTGACGACGGGCTGGGTGCCGCGCTCGCTCGTGAGGACCACGAGGAGGTTGCTCACCATCTGCGCCTTGCGTTCCTCGTCGAGGTGGACGATGCCCTGCCCTTCGAGTTCGCGCAGGGCCATCTCGACCATGCCGACCGCCCCCTGCACGATCTGCTGCCGGGCGGCGATGATGGCACTCGCCTGCTGGCGCTGGAGCATCGCCCCGGCGATCTCGGGCGAGTAGGCGAGGTGGGAAAGCCGGGCTTCGAGCACCTCCACCCCCGCGTGGCGCAGCCGGGTCGCCAGCTCGCGGCCCAGGGCCTCGGCCACCTCGTCGGGGTTGCCGCGCAGGGAGAAGGCCAGCCCGTCGTGGTCGTCGTAGGGGTACTGGGCGGCGAGGTGACGCAGCGCCGTTTCCGACTGGATCGCCACGAAGGCGGTGTAGTCCTCCACGTCGAACACGGCCCGCGCGGTGTCCACCACCCGCCACACGATCACCGCCGCGATCTCGATGGGGTTGCCGATCTGGTCGTTGACCTTGAGCCGCTCGGAGTTGAAGTTGCGGATGCGCAGCGACACCCGCTTGCGTGCCGTGAAGGGGTTCGTCCAGTAAAAGCCGTTGCGCCGCTCGCTGCCGACGTACCGCCCGAAGAGGGTCAGCACGCTCGCCTGGTTGGGTTGCACGATGAAAAACCCGAAGAGTGCGACCACCGCCAGCAGCGCGACGACGGCGGCGGCGACCGTCAGGCCCCACCAGAAGAGCGCGGCGGCCACCCCCGCCAGGCCCAGCCACAGAAGAACGGCGGGCACGCCCGGCAGCCCAAACGCGCGCCGCTCCACGCTCGCCACCCCCGGCTCGGGCGAGACGCCCCCCTGCGGACCCGTGGTGACCGGAAGCTGTTGCAATTTATCCATGTCTTCCTCCTATCAAAGTGATATCACATTGAGGGCAGGACTTCCAGGGGCGGCGCGCAGGCTCTTCTCTTGACCGAGTGCCGTTCGTCCGTTGCCCCTAGGTGAGCGGTTTCGTAGGTCACACGCCCCCTCACCCGTTGCTTCGCAACGCCCTCTCCCGCAGGGGGAGAGGGTCAAAAGCCTCAGCCAGCGGCAACCTCTACCTTCCTTTGCTGACCCGATATGTTGAATCTGGTCAGCATAAAAGCCAGGGGTTAAGAGGCCGGAGGCGTATCCTGCGGGACACCCAAGGAGGCAGGCATGACGACTTCCCCCCCGTATTCCACGCATCCGCCCGTGGCCTCGGCTCCCTGGCGCGCGACGCCCGCGCAAAACCTCGTCACGCTGGTCACGGGCTTCTGGCTGATGACGGGCATCTTCGTGGACGGCTGGGCGCACAACCACCTCGGGGAGGCGCTGGAGACCTTCTTCACCCCCTGGCACGGGGTCTTCTACAGCGGCTTCCTGGCGACCGCGCTGTGGATCGGGTGGCTGGGGCGGCGCGGGCTCGCGCAGGGGCGGCGGGGGCTGGCGGCCTTTCCGGTCGGGTACGGGCTCGGCGCACTCGGCATCCTGACCTTCGCGCTCGGCGGGCTGGGGGACATGACGTGGCACACCCTCTTCGGGATCGAGGTCGGGCTCGACGCCCTGCTCTCGCCCACCCACCTCCTGCTCTTTCTGGGGGCCGAATTGATCGTCCTCTCGCCCCTCGTGGCGACGTGGAGGGAACCGACCGGGCGGCGGTCTCCGGCGGGGGTGGTGTGGCCGGGCGTGCTGGCAATGACGGCGGCGCTATGTTTCGCCTCCTTCATGCACATGTACGCCTGGGTGCTCGCGGCGGACGGTCTGGGGGACGGGCTGAGCTACTCCGGCGCGCGCACCCTCTTGACCTCGACCCTGCTCACGGCGCTGATGCTCGTCGCGCCCGTCTTGCTGTTGCTGCGGCGCTGGCACCTGCCCTTCGGCGCGGTGACGGTGATGTACCTCCTCAACACCCTGCTGATGCGGGCGATGACGGGTGGGCTGGACCAGTTCCCGGTGGTCCTCGCGCTCGGGGGGGTGGCGGGGCTCGCTGCGGACGGGCTGATCCAGTGGTTGCGGCCTTCCCCCGCCCGGCCCTGGGCCTACCGCGCCTTCGCCGTGGCGCTGCCCCTGCTCGTCTGGGTGCCCTTCTTCGCGGGGGCGGCGGGGCTCGGGCAATTGAATGCCAGCCTCGAACTGTGGACGGGCGTGTGCGTGATGGCGGCGCTGGGCGGGCTGGCGCTGAGTGCGCTGATCGTGCCACCCGCCGTGCCGCCGGAGGCGGAGGCATCCTAGCCCGACCTCACCACAGCGCCTGGACCTGGGGGCGGATCAGCTCGTCGTAGACGGCCCGGACGCCCTGCATCTGTTCGGGGGTCAGGGGCGGGAGGTCCGCCGCCGCCGCATTGCCCTCCACCTGGGCGGGGTTGCGGGCGCCGGGAATCGCGCAGCTCACCTCGGGGAACATCAGAATCCAGCGCAGGGCAAATTGGGCGAGCGTCATGCCTTCCGGCACGAGGGGGCGCAGGCGCTCCACCGCCGCCAGCCCGGTCTCGTAGTCCACGCCGGAGAAGGTCTCGCCCCGGTCGAACGCCTCGCCGTGGCGGTTGAAGTTACGGTGGTCGTCCTCGGCAAATTGACTGTCGCGGCGCAGCTTGCCCGTCAGCAGGCCGCTCGCCAGGGGCACGCGGGCCAGAATGCCCACGTCCCGCTCCCGCGCCGCCGCGAAGAACTCCTCGGCGGGCTTGAGGCGAAAGGCGTTGAAGATGATCTGGATGGTGGCGACGCCCTCGTGCTCGGTCGCCTTCAGCGCCTCCCCCACCGTCTCGACGCTGACGCCGTAGGCCCGCAGCAACCCTTCCCGTTTGAATTCGTCGAGGATGCCGAATACCTCGCCCCGCTCGATCACCTCGGGCGGCGGGCAGTGGAGTTGGAGGAGATCGAGGGCGTCCTGTTCCAGATTCCGCAGGCTGCGTTCGACGAAGCCCCGCAGGTTCTCGCGGGTGTACCCGCTTGCCACGTGGGGATTCAGCCGCCGCCCCGCCTTGGTGGCGACGTAGAAGGGCTCGTTCCGCTCGCGGCGCAATCGGGCGATCAGCCGCTCGCTGTGGCCGTCGCCGTACACGTCGGCGGTGTCGAAGAAATTGATGCCGAGATCGAGGGCGCGGTGCAGGGCGGCGAGGCTCTCCTCGTCGTCCACCGCCCCCCAGGTGCCGCCGATGGCCCAGGCGCCGAAACTGATGGCGGATACGTCGTATCCGGTCTTGCCGAGTCTGCGGTCGTGCATGGGGTGTTCCTCCGGGCCCCACTGTACGGGGCGGGAGGCGAGCGCCGGGGAGAGGGAACCTTTACCCCCCCGCCCCGATCCGCTCCCGCGTCCGCCGCAGCACCTCGTCCGCCCGCGCCCCGCCCTCCGCTTCGAGGTCATCCCGCTCGGCCTGAAGCCCCGGCCTTTCCCCCTCCGGCCAGCCCGGCACGTTGATGTCCACGGTGAGGAGGCTGGCCTGGAGGGCGCCCCGCAGCAGGGCGGCTCCCGCGCCCACGTCGCTCACGACCTCCTTGTGGACGAGTTCGGCGGCGCGGGTGGCGAGGTCAAGGGCGACCATGACGACCCGGGCGATTTCGAGAGGAGCGGCGGTGGCCGCACGGGTGGCCTCCCGCAGGGCGTCTTTCCGCTGACGGCGTTCCTCCTCAGTGCCTTTCGGTAGGGCGAGCGCGGCCATGTACCCGCCGAACGCCGCCATGTCCTCGTCGGCGAGGGCTTGCAGGCGCTCGCGGTGGCGGGTGAGGCTGGCGAGAAGGTCACGTATGGCCCGCTCCTCAGCCTCATCGGGCTGCTTGCCGAGGCTGATTTCGAGCGCCATAGCGACGAGGGCGGCGCCGAACGCTCCGCTCAACGCGGCGACGGAACCGCCTCCGGGGGTGGGGGCGGGGCTGGCGGTCTCTTGCAGAACCTGACGGGCCGGAAGGTCCCAGAGAGAAGACATGGCGCCTACTCTGCCACGCCCACCTCTCCCCCGTTCAGTCCCAGGAGCGACCGGGCCTGACCTCGATCTGCCCCTCCCGCACCCGCGTGACGAAGCAGGGCTGCGCGTGGGCCGAGGGGCTCTCCAACACGTACCCGTCCGAGAGGCGGAAGAGGCTGCCGTGCCACGGGCAGCGGATCGCGTCCCCCTCGATCCGGCCCTCGCTGAGCGGGCCGCCCAGGTGCGAGCACGTCTCGGCGAGGGCGTAGATGTTCCCCCCCTGCCGCACGAGGACGACGGCCACCTCGCCCGCCTTGGCGCGGGTGGGCGTGTTCTCGGGGAGGTCGGCGTCGGCCAGCACGGGCACGAAGCCGTCCGGGGGCCGCAGGTCGGCCGTATGGGAGACGCCCAGGCCCTCCTTGTAGACGAGGGTGCCGCCGAGGTGTGCGCTCAGGCCGGAGATCATGTAGGCGAGCCAGCCGATCCCGCGCGCCGTGGCCCGCGCCTTCCCGCCCCGCAACAGGTACGAGCCCGCGTACAGCAGGAAGGCAGTCTCGTTGAGGCCGCCGTGGACGAAGCCCACCCGCCGCTTGACGGGCGAGTCGCCGCTGCGTGCCCAGTCGGTCCAGCCGGTGGCGATGGCGGCCACCCCGCCCACCAGGCCGACGGCCACGGCGAGGTCCGACCCGGCCCGCACGTCCTTCCGGCCCCGCAACTCCAGGAAGTCCAGCACGGCGGCCACCGACCACGCGCCGATGGGAATGGTGACGAGGATGGGGTGCAGCGGCGTGCCGACATACTTGCCGTGCAGGAAGTCCTCGATGCGGCGGGTGACCTTGCCGCCGCCCTCGTAGAAGCGGACGATGGCCTCCTGCATGGGCACGGCGGCTCGGTCGAGCCACGCCTGCGAGGCGATGGCCTGTTCGCTGGGGTCCACGGTGCGGTCGTAGCGTGGAGTCTGTTCTGGCGCTCGCGTCATGCGGCCCTCCCTGGGTGGTGCGTGTCCCCCAAGGTACGTGCGGGGGACGTGAGGACGGGTAGGCGGGGCTTCACTCTTGGTTGGGGAGGGGCGCCGTCACGTCCCCGCCTCGGCGGGCAGCGTCTCCCCGCAGCGCCGACAGTAGCGGGCGTCGGCCTCGTGGCGCTCCAGCCCGCAGCGGGGGCAGGGCCGCGTGGAGCGCCGTCCCGCCTGGGCCTGGGCGATGCCGACGGTCACGATGCCGGTGGGCACGGCGATGATGCCGTACCCCAGGATCATGGCGAGCGACGCGAGGCCCTTGCCCCAGGGCGTCTTCGGGGCGATGTCCCCGTACCCCACGGTCGTGAGGGTGACGATGGCCCAGTAGATGCTCGTCGGGATGCTCGTGAAGCCGTAGCGCGGTCCCTCGATCACGTACATCAGGGTGCCGATGATCGTGACGAGGGTGAGGACCACCGCGATGAAGACGATGATCTTGGCGACGCTGGCCCGCAGCGCCTGGGTGAGGACGCTCGCCTCCGAGAGGTAGCGCACGAGCTTGAGGATGCGGAAAATCCTCAGCAGCCGCAGCACCCGCACGATCAGGAGGTACTGCGCCCCCGGAATGAGCAGCGCCAGATACGCCGGGAGGATGGAGAGCAGGTCCACGGTCCCGAAAAAGGAGCGCACGTAGTTCCAGGGGTGCCGCGCGGCGATCAGCCGCAGCACGTACTCCAGGGTAAAGAGCAGGGTCAGCGCCCACTCCACCACGTCGAGCTGCGCCTCGAAGCGGGCGTGGAACCCCGACACGCTGTCAAACATCACCACGAGCACGCTGACGACGATCAGGAAGATCAGCAGCAGGTCGAAGGTCCGGCCCGCCCGGGTGTCGTTGTTGTAGATGACGTTGCCCAACGTCACCCGCCACGCCGCCCGACGGTCGCTCACGCCCGGAGTCTACCGGCTGTACAGTCCACCCGGAGAATTCGCCAACAGACGACAAGTCCGGACGCCCCCGACGCCGTTGACGGGGCCAGCTCAGGGTGGGCACGGGCCACGCCGGGAGAGGACGGCATCCGCCCCACCCTCGTTCCCCGCCCGTGCGGAGGTGTTGACGCTGCTCCGGGGACCGCACGGGGAGGGCCGTTTCCTCCCGGGGTAAGGTGGGCGGGTGCCCAGGCAGGAGCCCGCCCCGACCCCCTTCCCCCTCCCGGCGCTGCCCGCCGCCTTCTCCATCCTCGACCCGGAGGCCCTGGCGGCCTTCCTCGGCGAACGCTACGCCCTGCCAGGTCCCGTGACCTGCGACCTGCTCTCGGGGGGCGTGAACGACAGCTACCTCGTCCACACGGCGCAGGGCCCCCTCGTCTACCGCCTGTACCGGCCGGGCTGGCGCACGGCAGCCGAGGTGGCGTGGGAGGTCGCCCTCCTCGGCCACCTCGCACGGCGGGGGGCGGACGCCAGCGTGACCGTGCCCGACCGGGAGGGGGCCCACCACCATCAGGTCCGGGCACCGGAGGGGCCGCGCCCCGGAGCGCTGTTCACCTTCGCGGCGGGGGAGGCCCCGGGCTGGAAGGAACCCGGGAACGGCCGCCGCTTCGGCGAGTCGGTGGCGGCGCTCCACGACGCGCTGGACACGTTCGCGGACCCGGGGGGACGCTTCGCGCTCGACCTCGGGCACCTGATCGACGCGCCGCTCGCCGCCGTGCGGCCGTTGCTGGCGAACCGCCCGGAGGACGCGGCCTTCCTCTCGGACCTGGGGGCCCGGACGCGGGAGCGGCTGGCGGACCTCGCCCCGCGCGGGCTGACCGTGGGCGTCTGCCACGGCGACCTGCACGGCGGGAACGTGCATGTGGCGGGTGGGGTGTGGACGCACTTCGACTTCGACTGCGGCGGCCCCGGGTGGCGCGCGTACGACCTCGCGGTGTTCTGGTGGAGCCTGAGCCTGGGGAAGCAGGACGCGGACGTGTGGGAGGCGTTTCTCGAAGGCTACGGGCGGAACCGGCTCTCGGACGCCGACCGCGAGGCCCTGCCCTGGTTCGTGGTGGCGCGGACGATCTGGCTGCTCGGCCTGCACGCGGGGTTGCGTCCCCGTCTCGGCTCGGCCTTCCTGTCGGGGGCGGGGTACTGGCGCGAGTTCCTGGACTTCCTGCGGGGCTGGGAGGGGGAACGGCTCGGGCCGCCCGGCGTCCTTCCCCTTTCTTGAGACCGGCCCCACCTTTTCCCCACCGTTCGGGTGGGCAGGCCGCGCGGGCGATTGCGCGCCCTCTTCTGTGAATGTTTCCACTACCATGAGCGGGCATGTACCGGCTGATCGGGATCGACAACGAGGGGGAGGTGGACTACCGGACGGCCCGGGGGCGCAACCTCTCGGTGTACCGAGCGCTGTCGGCCCACGCGCAGATCGTGGGCCGCTTCACGCCGGGCATGGAGGGCTCGCCGAGGTATCTCAACTACGCGGCGAGCTTCCACCCCAACCCCTGGGTCTGGAAGAACGCGGCCAGCCTCAACCCGCGCACGTTCCGCCGCCGCTCGGAAGAAGCGTTGCGGCGCCTGGACACCGAGTACGGCAAGGGGAGCTTCGACGTGGCCTTGCAGATTTTCGGGATGTTCTCGGTCGCCGGGCAGGGCTTTCCGGTCGCGCTGTACCTCGACAACACGATGGCGCTGACCGTGAGGCACTACCCGCAGTGGAACCCGATGCCCCCGCACGAGCGCCGCGAGTGGCTGGCCCTGGAGCGTGAGGCCTACCAGCGGGCGGACGTGATCTTCACCATGTCGGAGGCCGTGCGCCGCTCGGTGATCCACGACTACGGCTGCCCGGAGGCCAGGGTCATCACGACCGGGGCGGGCACGAACTTCACGCTGGAGCCGCAGCTCAAGGAGGACTACGGCCAGCGCACCGCCCTGTTCGTCGCGTACGAGTTCGAGCGCAACGGGGGGCCCACGCTGCTGGAGGCGTGGCGCCGGGTGCGCCGCGAGCTGCCCGACGCGCGGCTGTGGATCGTGGGGCCGCGCCGCACCGCCCGGCCCGCCGGGGAGCGGGAGCGGGGCGTCGAGTGGTTCGGGCCGGTGTCCGACCGCGAGCAGTTGCGCTCCCTGTTCCGGCAGGCGACCCTCTTCACGCTGCCCAGCCTCTTCAACCCCTTTCCCCACGTCCTGCGCGAGGCGATGGCGCTCGGGCTCCCCTGCGTGAGCACCCACCACGCCGCGATTCCCGAGATCGTCGGGGACGGGGTGAGCGGCACGCTCGTCCCGGTCGGGGACGCGCAGGCGCTCGCCCGCGCCCTCACCGAGCTGCTCGCGGACCCGGCGCTGGCCCGGCGTTACGGGGCGGCGGGGCGGCGGGCCGTGGAGAGCGGCATGTCCTGGGAGGGGGTCGGCGAGCGCATGTCGGTCCACCTCGCCGCGCTGGCGGCCCGCCCGCGTGCCCCGCAGGGAACCCCGGAAGTGGGCCGGACCTCTTGAGCCCGGACCTCCCGGGCATCGCCGCCGGGTCACGGGGGGGCGGGAAGGAGGGACGGCGCGTGCGGGTGCTGTTTCTCCTCCTGAGCCTGGAGGGCCGTGGGGCCGAGCGTGTCTCGCTGAGCCTGGCCTCCCACCTCGACCGCCGCCGGTTCGAGCCCGTGCTGTGGGTTCTTCAGCCCACGAACGACCTGCAAGGTGAGGTGCCTCCCGACGTGGCCGTCCACATCGCCCTCGCGCCGGGCGAGCGCATCCGGCACCGGCTCCCGCGGGTCTGGGGCACCCTGCTGCGGGAGGCGCGGCGGGCGGACGTGCTTCTCGCAACGGTGGAATTCACGCCCACCCACCTCGCCTACTTTGCGGGGCTGCTCACCCGCCGCCCGGTGATCGGCTGGGTGCGCAACGACCTCAGCCGCGTCCTCGCGGAGTTCCCGGCGTGGGACAACGGCCTGCCGCGCTGGGTGTACCGCCACCTGCGGCAGATCGTGTGCGTGTCACGCGGCATCGGGGTCACCCTGCGGGAGCGCTACGGCCTGCGGGAGGAGCGGCTGCGGGTCATCTACAACCCCCTGGACCTCTCCCGCGTCGAGCGGTTGCGGGACGAGCCCCTGCCCGGGTGGGCCGCCTTCATGCGGGAGCGCCCCACCGTGCTCGGCGTGGGGCGGGTGGGCTACCAGAAGGGCTTCGACCTCCTGATCGAGGCGCACGCGCGGGTCCGCGCCCGGGGGGTGGAACACGACCTGCTGATCCTGGGCAGGGGGGACGACCTGGAGAGCCTGCGCGCGCTGGCCCGCCGCCTGGGCGTCGAGGAGAGCGTGCATCTCCCGGGCTACGTGCCCAACCCGTACCCCTTCATGGCGCACGCGACCGTCTTCGCCCTGTCCTCGCGCTACGAGGGCTTTGCCAACGCGGTCACCGAGGCCCTGGCGTGCGGGGCGCCGGTCGTCGCCTTCGACTGCCCCTCGGGTCCGGGCGAGATTCTGGAGGGCGGGAGGTACGGCGTGCTCGTGCCGCCGGAGGACGTCCCCGCGCTCGCGGCCGCCCTGGGCGCCCTGCTCACCGACCCCGCGCGGCGCGAACGGCTGCGCGGGGAGGGCTACGGACGTGCCCGGGACTTCGCGCCGGGGCGCATCGTGCCGCAGTGGGAGCGGGTGCTGCTGGACACGGCGGGGGGGCGGTGACCGGGGGGGCAGAACAACGGTCGCTCATTGCCGCGGTGCCTTTATCCTGCGGGTCCCCACCCGTTACGTGAAGGGCCCCATCAGGTCAAGCTGCACCGAACCACCCTGGCCTGTCCCCGGAGGACAAGATGAGCAACAAGACGCGATGGCAAGGCACCGCCCTCCTGCTCGCCCTCAGCCTGGCGTTGGGGGCCTGCTCGGACCCCGGGCCGGGGGTCACACCGCCCGGCCCCGGCCCGGGAAACGCCCTGCCCGCCGCCCCCACCGGCCTGAGCGCCGCCACCACGCCGGAGGCCGTCACCCTGAGCTGGCAGGCCAACACCGAGGGTGACCTGGCCGGGTACCGGGTCTCGCGGGGGACCTCGGCGGGCGGGCCGTTCACGCTCCTGACCCCACAACCCATCACCGGGACGACCTTCAGGGACACGGGCGTCTCTCCGGGCGCGACGTACGTCTACCAGGTCGTCGCCGTGAACAGGGCGGGCGGCGCCTCCCCGGCCGCGACCGTCAGCGCCACCGTCGGCCAGGCGAACACGGCGAGCCTTCAGCTCCAGAACCTCGACGCGGTGCCGGGGAGCGACCGGCTGGTGTTCAGCCGCATCGGCCCGCTCGCCAACCCGCCCGGCAACCGCGTCCACGATGGGGTCACCCTGCGGCTCAACAACCCCGGGGACCGGGACGTCCGGGTCACCGGCCTGCCAGTCACCGGGCCCTGGACCGTGACCCCCGCGCCCACGGGTTCGGCCCCCCTCACGGTGCCTGCGGGCGGCTCGCTCGACCTCACCGTCCGCTTCACGGCGGAGGGCCCGGGCAACGTCACGAACCACCTGCACGAGGGCAAGTTGACGGTCGTGTGGGACGGCGGCAGCGCGGCGGTGACGCTCGCGGGCCTGTGGCAGAGCCTCTCCGAGAGCGGGGTGGAGCCCAACGTCGACGAGATCCGGCGGGCCTTCGGCTACACCTTCAACTTCGTGGACCCCGGGACCCCGGTGGGCGACTCGCAGGTGATCCCGGCCCTCGACCGCTACGGTGAGGTCGCCCCGAACGGCGATGAGGTCATCGCGCCCTACTGGCAGCGGGCGGACGCGGCGCGGCCCGTCACCGTCACGCAGCTCGCCGCGTACCACACCCAGGGGAACCGGGCCACCCTCGCCTGGTACGCCAAGGGGGGCAGAAGCGCCCAGAACGTCGTCACGTCCGACGGCGCCTCGGCCCAGTCGGTGCTGCCGAACGGGCAGGGCGGGGCGGGGCTGGCGGCGGGGTCCTTTGCGCCCCCCGGCACCTTCGGCCTCGTGGTGGACAACCAGGAGTGGAGCGATCCCACCTACAACGCCCACGGCCCCGACCTCCGGGCAGGCTGCAAGGGGCCCTGCGGCCAGCACCTGCGCTTCTGGCCGGTGAGGGACAGCGCCGGGCAGCCGGTCCCGAACACGTACTTCATGGTCATGGATTACGCGGGGATCAACTACGACTACAACGACAACCTGTACCTGATCTCCAACCTCAGGCCCGCGCCCGTCTTGATGAACGTGGGGGGGCCGACCTTCACCGCCCCCAGCGGGGAGGTCTGGACGGCGGACAACTACGCTTACACCGACCAGAGCGGGACGTACACCTACTACTCGCCGGGCAACGCCATCCCGCAGCCCAACTCGCCCACCTCGGTCGCCATCGCGGGCACGGACAACCCCGAGCTGTACCGCACCTACCGCCACAACACGCTCGACACGCCCCTCGACCGGCGGGTGATGACCTACGACATTCCCCTGAACGACGGCACCTATCAGGTCAAGCTGCACTTCGCCGAGCTGTTCTGGGATTCGGCGGGCAAGCGCGTCTTCGACGTGAACGTGGAGGGCGTGTCCATCCGCCAGAACTTCGACATCTTCGCGCAGGCGGGCGGCAAGAACCGGGCGCTCGTGCTGCCCGTGAACGATGTCAAGGTGCAGGGCGGCAAGCTCACGGTGGTGCTCAGGACGGTCGTGGACCACACGAACATCTCGGGCATCGAGGTCAGCCGCTAGGGCGGGCCTGTGCCCGGTGAGGACCTCTCTCTCAGAACCTCCGGAGAGCCGGATCGGCACCCGTCGGGCGAAGCGTCCACCGCGCCCGCCCCCACCTCTCTGAACCAGGCCGGTCGGGGGGCGGCTCCTCCCGCTGCCCGGCCCGCCAAAGGAGACCTATGCCCGAACGTCGGTTGACCCACCGTTCACCCTCCCGCGTCGGTCTGGCGCTCACGCTGGCCGTCGCCCTCGCGGCCTGCTCCTCCCCGCCTTCCGCGCCGAACCCGAAGGGCGAGGTGCCCGGCCTGCCCGCGGGCGGCGCCCTGATCAACTTCCAGCCCGCCGGGGTCACCCCGCCCACGGGTTACACCGCCGATACTGGCGCCCCCTACGACCCGGCCCGGGGCCACGGCTGGATCACCGAGGCCAGCGCGGGGAGCGGCTCGCCCGTGCCGCTCGACGTGACGCCCAACACGCGCGACCGGGCGCTCCCCGGGGTGGACGCGCGGCTGAACACCTTCATCCACATGCAGTTTCCCGCCGACGTGTCCAATTCCACGGCGGTGAGGACGCCCGCCGCCTGGGAGTACGCGCTGCCCAACGGCACCTACAGCGTGACCGTGGCGGTCGGCGACGCGGGCGCCACCTCCGACGGCACCGACCAGATCAACGTCGAGGGGCAACCCGCCGTCGTGGCCTTCCGGCCCGGCGAGACGCAGAAGTTCGCGACCACCACCCTGCGCGCCACGGTGCGAGACGGGCGGCTCACGGTGGACGCGCGCGGCGGCACGAACACCAAGATCGACTACGTGCTGATCCGGCCCGGCGACCGCCCGAGCGTGCGCGACACCCACCCGCAGGACGGCCAGACGGCGGTGGCGACCACCACGCCCGTCACGGTTGACCTCAACCTGCCGAACAGCGGCGTGGACCTCGGCAGCCTCACGCCCTCGGCGGTGCGGCTGCTCGACCCCTCGGGCAACCGGGTGCCCGCCGCGCTGAACACCTCGGGTGGGGGCGACGCGGTGGTGTTGCAACCGAACGCGCCGCTCCAGGCCAATGCCCGCTACACCTTCGAGATCACCGCCGACCTGAAGGACACGGACGGCCGGGCCTTTTTGCCCACGAGCCTGAGCTTCGTGACGGGGGCGAGCGCTCCTCCGAGCGCCCTGGCCTTCGAGCAGGTGGAGTTGCCGAACGCTCCGGCGCGGCCCTACACCTCGGTGGAGATGGGCCCCGACGGCAGGCTCTACGCGGCGACGCTGACCGGCGAGATCCTGCGCTTCGGCGTGCAGCCCGACGGGACCCTGGGCGCGCCGCAGGTCATCACCTCGGTGCAGGCGGCGAACGGCGGGCCGCGCACGATCATCGGGATGAGGTTCGACCCCGCCGCCACCGCCGACAACCCGGTGTTGTGGATCAGCAACAACCACTTCTGGGACGGTCGCAGCGAGGCGCCCGACTGGAGCGGCAAGATCACGCGCCTGAGCGGGCCCAATCTGGAGACCGTGCAGGACTACGTGGTGGGGCTGCCGCGCTCGATCCGCGACCACGAGACGAATGCCGTCTCGTTCCGTCCCGGGGAGAGGGACGCGCTGTACATCCTGCAAGGCAGCAACACCGCGATGGGCGCCCCCGACACGGCCTGGGGCGACCGCCCCGAGCACCTGCTGAACGCGGCGCTGCTGCGGCTGGACCTCTCGAAGCTCTCCGCCTCCTCGCTGCCCCTGGACGTCCGGACGGAAGACGGCGGAACGTACAACCCCTCCGCCCCGGGCGCGCCGCTCACCCTCTACGCGAGCGGCATCCGCAACGCCTACGACATGGTGTGGCACACCAACGGGCAGCTCTACGTCCCCACGAACGGCTCGGCGGCGGGCGGCAACACGCCCGGCACCCCGGCCAGCCTGCCCGCCGCCTGCCAGAACCGCCCCGACGGCCCCTACTCCGGCCCCGGCGTGCCCGCGCTGACGAACGTGGGCGTGCAGCACGACTTCCTCTTCCGCATCACCCCGGGCGGGTACTACGGCCATCCCAACCCCCAGCGCTGCGAGTGGGTCATGAACGGCGGCAACCCCACGGCGGGCGCGGACCCGGCCGAGGTGGGCGAGTACCCGGCGGGCACCCTGCCCGACCGCAACTGGCGCGGCTTCGCGTACGACTTCGGGGAGCACGCCTCGCCCAACGGCGTGATCGAGGAATACACCGGGACCCCGGGCTCGCCGCTGCGCCACAAGCTGCTCGTGGTGCGCTACAGCGCGGGCAAGGACATCATCGTCCTGACTCCGGGCGCGAACGGCGACATCGCCTCGTCGCAGACCCTGGTGACCGGCCTCACCAACTTCAGCCCCAGCCCCCTCGACCTCACCGAGGACCGCGCGAGCGGCCGCCTCTACGTGGCCCAGCTCGACGAGCAGACGGGCAGCGGCAAGCTCACCCTGGTGCGCCTCAAGTAAGCCTTTGGGGACAAGGTGGGAGGAGGGGACACCGCCCCGCCCGGCCCCGGCGGCGCGGGTTTCTCCCCGCGGGAGGTCGCCATGAACATCAGACGGACGCTCCTCGTGCTGGCCTGCGCCCTGGTCCCGGGCGGGGCGGGCGCGGGAACCCCCCCGTCGGTCCCGCCCACGGCACCGATGCAGGACATGGCGCGCACGCTGGTCGTCAGCCGCGTGTTCGCGGGCGCGGTGGCCTACCAGCCCGGTGGCATCCTGCTCGCCACCGGGGGCGGGGAGGGCGAGGTCCGGTTGTGGTCAGCGGACACCGCCCGACCGGCGCGCACGTTGCACCAGCCCGGCGCGGTGACCGCCCTCGCCTTCAGCCCGGACGGGCGCCTGCTCGCCTCGGCGGGGGCCGACGGCCGGGTGCGGCTGTGGCACGTGGGCACGGGCACGCTGCGGCGGGTGCTCGTGCTCGGCACCCCCTCCGTCACGTCGGTCGCCTTCAGCCCGGACGCCACCCTGCTCGCCACCGGGAGCGGCGACAACTCCGCCCTCTCCGGCCCGGCCAACAGCGCCCGGCTCTGGGACGTGGCGAGCGGGCGGCTCCTGGCCTCGCTGCTGGGCCACACGGACGGGGTAAGCGCCGTGGCCTTCAGCCCGGACGGCCGTCTGCTGGCCTCGGCCAGCCGGGACCACACCGCCCGGCTGTGGGACGTGGCCGGGCGCCGGGAGGTGCGGGTTCTACGCGGCCACGGGGACTACGTGAACACCCTCGCCTTCAGCCCGGACGGCTCGCGGCTCGCCACCGGCAGCGCGGACGCCCGCGTGCGGGTGTGGTCGGTGCCGGACGGCGCGGCCCTGCTGACCCTGCGCGGGCACGCGGGACCCGTGGCCGCACTCGCCTACTCCCCGGGCGGCTTCCTCGCCTCGGGCGGCGAGGACCGGCAGGTGATCGTCTGGAATGGCGGCACCGGCCAGGAGACGCGCCGCCTGCGCGGGCACACGGCGACGGTCACGAGCGTCGCCTTCAGCCCCCGTGGCGACCGGCTGGCCGCCGCCGGTGGCCTGGACCGCACCGTGACCCTCTGGAACTGGCCCTAGAGCATTGGGCGGAAAAAGATCCCTCACCCCCTGGTAGAGGGATCAGGACTCGGCACATCTTTTCGTCCAATGCTCCAGCCATGCGGCAGGTCGCGGGAACGATCCACCCCGGGTCGTTCCCGTCCGCTTTTCTACGTCTGGAGGATGGCCCAGCGGGTTCGGGCAATTTCCGCGCCCCTCGCGCCACCCCCGCTCGCCGGGACGGTCTGTGCGGCCTTCGCCGACGATCCACGCGGCGTGACCCGCCCCCGCCCCCGCGCCCCCTGCCGGTCACGCCCGGGACACGCGGGCCTGCCTAAGCTCGCCCGGTAAGGAGGAACACGGGCATGACCGACCGGGAGAGGGTGTTGGAGACGGCGCGCCGGGTGGCGGGCGGCGGAGTGATCGCCAGCCTGAGCGCCGACACGCGCACGCAGCCGCTGCTGTGCGCCCAGTTCGTGCGGCAGGTGGTGGAGGGCGCCCTGGGCCTCGGGGAGGGAGGCTGGCCGGTCGCCACGCGGGCGAGAAGCGTCGCGGACCGGGCGGGGCGCTCCACCCGGCGCTCGCTGGACTACGAGCAGGCGGCGCGGGAACTCGGCCTGACCCACACGGGAGCCCCCCGCCCCGGCGACGTGCTGTACTGGCCCTTCGGCGAGTTCGGCCACACCGCCCTGCACGTCGGGGAGGTCGGCGGCGTGACGTGCATCCTCGAGAACACCAACGCGAACCGGGGCACGCCCGTCTGGCCCGGCAGCCCGGTGCGCCTCACGCCGCTCGACCGGACGCCGCCGCCCAGGGCGGTCGCGGCGGTGTCGGCGAAGGCGCTGGAGGACGCGCCCGCCCCGGCGACTCCCGCCAGCCCCGAAAATCCCTACGCCCGCGCCCTGTACGACCACCTGCCGCGCCCCCGGCGCCAGCAGTTCCGCCGCCTGCTCGGCCTGGGAGACAACGACGGCAGGCTCGCGCAGACGGTCTGGATGCTCGGGCGGTTCTGCGAGCGCGGCGCCTTGCCGCTCACGGACGCGGGGGTATCGGCCTTCAAGCGGGGCCGGGGGCTGGGGGGTCCCGAGCAGGGACCGCAGGCCGTCGACGGGGCCACCGCGCAGGCGTACTGGGGGGCGCTGACGCTGCTCAAGCTGCTCCTGATCACGGGGGCCTTCGAGGGCGAGCACGGCTTCACGAACGTGGCGGGGAGCTTCGACGGGCAGGGGGTGTCCTTCGGGGTGCTGCAATGGAATTTCGGGCAGGGCACCCTCGCGCCCCTGTTGTCGGAGATGGAAGCGCGCGACCCGCAGACGTTCGCGGACATCTTCGGGGCGGACACGGCGCAGGTGCGCGCGGCGCTGGCCGGCCCCCCGGCGGCGCAGGCGGCCTTCGCGGCGGGCCTCCAGGGGGCGGACGGGCAGCTTCAGCCGCGCTGGAAAGGCCGCTTCGTGCGGCTGGGGCTGCACGCCCCCTTCCAGGACGTGCAACTGGAGGCGGCGGGCACCCGGCTGGAGGCGGCCAAGGGGCTCGCCCGCGAGTACGGCCTGGGCACCGAGCGCGGCCTGGCGCTGATGTTCGACATCATCACCCAGAACGGCGGGATCGCCGCCCGCACGCGGGGAGCGATCAAGGAGGCCGAGGCGGCCGAGCGGGCCCGGCTCGGCAGGCCGCTGGGGGAGGTCGAGCGCCTGGACATCATCGCCCGTCAGCGGGCCGCCGCCGCCTCTCCACGCTGGCGGGGGGACGTGCTGGCGCGCAAGCTCACCATCGTGCAGGGCCGGGGCACGGTCCACGGCACCCGCTGGGACCTCGGCTCGCAGTTCGGCCTGGGGGACGCGGCGTGGGCGTGAGGATGGGGGGGCCGCGCTCTCCTCCCCGCCGCGTGTCACTCTGGGAGCACTCCGGCCGCGCCGGACCCTCTCGGCCGCCCTCCACCCCTTTCCCTCTCTCCACACGACAGGAGCAAAGACCATGCCGGGAAACGAGAACATGACGTTGGCGGAGCTGATTCGTGCGGGCCTCGCGCTGGAGAGCGGCCAGGAGCGGCGCTTCACCGCCACGCTCGACGAGGGCGAGGTCTACGAGGTTCGCCTCTTCGCGCAGGGACAGCCTGGCGGGGATGGGGACCGTGGGGTGACCTCCATAGACCACCGTGGCACAGGGAACGAGTCTGATGGCGTGACTTCTATCGACCGTCCAACGCCCGCTGCCGGAGGTGGCATAGGAAACGAGTCTGACGGCGTGACCTCCATCGACCGTCGAAGGCCCGCCGCCAGAGACGGAGGCGGACAGCGCCCGGACAGGACCTTCCAACTGGAGTTGACGAGGCGCCCGTAACCGCAAGCTCCTTTCCGGGGCCGGGGAGCCGGGGTCGCCTGGCCGACTCCACCGCTGATTGTTCCGGGAATCCGGCTCAGTGCAGGAAAGCTCCTCGTTCCTCTGGCCGGGAGATGATCTCCTGCACGGCCGTCAGGAGTTGCTTTTCCACGTTGTCCTCCTCGGTGCCCGCTTGCGCCTCCGGCACGGACGTGACGAGTTGTGCCAGGGCCTCCCTCGCCTGGGTGGCGAGCCACCCGCTGGCGGCGGGATGCCGGATGACGAGGCGCAGGAGGAAGATCGCCTGGGCCTCCTCGTGCTGACGGGCACTCACCTCGGCCATCCCCTCGAGGTCATGCAGCATAACGGGCCACTCCCGGGCGGGCCACGCGGCGCTCAGGCTCCGCACGAAAAGAGCGTGCGCCTCAGCAAGCTGTCCCTGCCCGAGCTTGATGCGGCCCAGCGTTTCGAGAACATCCGCCTCCAGGGGCCTGCGGTCCGTACTCCGGGCCAGCGCCAGCGCCTCCCCCGCGTAATCTTCGGCCGGGCGGTAGTGCCCGAGGCGGCCAGCCACGAAGGCCAGGTTGTTCAGAAAGTGGGTGATCTCCAGCGGGGACACGAGTTCGCGGGCGGTCTCCAGGCCCTGCTCCAACACTGCCCGGGCCTCTTCCAGACGGCCACAGAAGATCAGCAGCCCCCCCAGGTTGTTGAGCACCCGCGCCGTCTCCGTCAGGTGGCCGCGCTCGCGGCTGAGGTGCAGGGCCCTTTCGTAGCAGTGCTCCGCCTCCTTGTGGTGACCCAGCCACTGCTCGGCTATTCCCCGCAGGTTCCAGAGGTGGGCCGCTGCCGGGTCGTGCGCCGCCTCGGCGAGTTCAAGCGCCCGTTCCCAGTACCCCCTGGCCTCGGCGTACCGCCCGCGCCGCCGCTCGATCACGCCGAGGGCACGCAACCCCGCCACCGTAGCCCAGCCCGAGGCGTCCCCGACGAGGTGCAGGCCGCGCTCGACCAGGGTTCCCGCCTCGGGGAGGGCCCCCAGGCTCAGGGCCAGCTCGGCCTGGTGGATCAGCAGTTCGCCCAGCGTCACCGGGTCCGCCGCCGGGTCGGCGCCCAGGTGCGCGGCGGTCTGGCCCAGGAACTCGATGCCCTCGCGGTAGCGGCCCGTGCGGGCGAAGAAGACTTGCAGCACGCGGGCGGCCCCTCGCAGGGCAGTGAACTCGCCCCCGGCGGCGGCCCAGTCCCAGGCAGCGCGCAGGTTCTCGAAGTCGGCTTCCAGGTCACGCAGGGCCGCGCGCTGCCCCGGCCCGGCGAGGGTTCCCTCCGACCCGGCGAGCAGCCGCAGGAAATAGCGGGCGTGCGCCTCCTGCACCTCGGCCTGCTCGGCAGGTCGTTCCGCGAGCTTCTCGGCGGTGTAGTCGTACAGCAGGGGGTGGCGCCCGTAGCGGCCCCCGGGGACGGCGAGCAGCAGCGACTTGTCCATCAGCGCGGCGAGGAGAGGCAGCGAGGCCCCGGCGACCTCGGCGGCGGCCTCGCGCCGGAAGGGGCTGCGGAAGACCGAGAGCCGCGCGAGCACCCCCTGTTCGCGTTCACCGAGCAGCCGCCACGAGTGCTCGAACACCGCCCGCAGGCTGGCGTGCCGCGCCGGGCCGCGCCCCCCCACGTCCACCAGAAAGTCGAGGCTGCGCCGCAGTTCGGCCAGCACCTCCCCCACCGGCAGCACCCGCGTCCAGGTGGCGGCGAGCTCGATGGCGAGGGGCGAGCCGTGGACGAGGCGGCACAGCTCCAGCACGTCGGGCAGGGTCTGTGGCGTCAGGGTGAAACGCAGGCCGCCGCGCCGCGCCCGCACGGTGAAGAGCTGCACCCCGGGGTGGTCCTCACCGGGCGCGGGGCGGCCCGTGGGACAGAGCCCTTCCAGCGGCAGCACCCATTCCTCCTGCACGTTGAGCCGCTCGCGCGACGTGACGAGGAGCTTGAGGTGCGGGCAGGCTTCGAGCAGCGTCACGAGCCCCCCGGTCATCCCGACGAGATGCTCGAAGTTGTCGAGCACGAGCAGCAGCCGCAGCGGGGCGAGTAGCCGCGCCACCTGCCGGAAGGGCTCCTCGGGGCCTTGCAGGGAGAGCCCCAGCGCCTCCGCGACGGCGGAGATCAGGTTGGCGGGGTTCGTCACCGGAGCGAGGTTCACGCAGATCACCCCGCCCGGGAAGGCGCCGCTCTCGCGCAGGGTGCCCGCCGCCTGCACCGCGAGGCGCGTCTTGCCCATGCCGCCCAGGCCCACCACCGTCAGGAGGCGGCACGCGGGGTCAAGCATCAGGCGCTCTATCTCGCGCACCTCGTCCTCGCGGCCCACGAAGGAGGTGCCGAAGGTCGGAAGCTGGGAGCGAACGGGGGGCAGCGCGGGAAGGGGGGAGGGGACCGTCTCCGGCCGGGGGACCGCCCGCCTCGCCTCCTCGGGCTGGGGAAGGGCGACCCCGTAGCGCTCGGCCTCGCGCCGCACCTCCGCCGCGTAGGGGCTGTGACCGGGCCGCAGCAGCAGGTACAGCCGCCGCAGCTCCTCGGCCTCCGGCTCGGGGGCGCCGGGCAGCAGGTAGGCGGTCTCGGCGTGGCGCACGGCGAGGCCCCCCTGCCCGCGTGAGGCGGCCGCCTCCCCCAGCGCGAGGAGGGCGACCCGCACCCGCGCGGCGAGAACCTCGCGGGTGCGGTAGACCCACTCCTCCAGCTCGGCACTGGGGTCCTCGAGGTCGAGGCCCTCCAGGAAGCGGCCCCGGTACAGCTCGACCACCCGCTCGGGCTGCCCCGCCTCGGAGGCCGCGAGCAGCTCGTGGGCGTCGGTGGGCACGCAGGCGGCGACCCGCGCCCCCTGGGCCGTGAAGGTGTCCGGCGCCCCCGCCCGCAGGCGCCTGAGGGCCACCCGCAGGCTGTTGGCGGCGTCGGCGGCGTTGGGCCAGAAGAGGTGGTGGAGGTGCGCCCGCTCCTTGGGGCCTTCGAGGGACAGGTAGGCCAGCAACAGCAGGAGTTTGGGCTGTTGCCGGGGGCTGTCTTGCAGCCTGAGTCCTCCCAGGGTGCACAACATGCCCCATCGTAGCCCTTTGTAGCCGATGTGACATCCGCCAATGTGACAGCCGCCGACGTGACAGCCCAGGTCACGCCCGGGACACGGGGAGGCGGGCAACGTGGGCGCACGGTTGTTCGCCCCCAGGGAGGCGCGGCTCGGGGTGATCGCCGCGCCCCGCCCCCCGTGCCGTGCCCGCCCCCCGCCCCCGGAGGAGACCCCATGACCGCCCTGACCCGGTTCAAGCTGGCCCAGCTCGACACCACCCTCTCTGTCTCCGCGCTGCTGGGGCAGGTCGCCGACCTCACCCCCCGCCCCACGTCCACCCGGGGTCGGCCCCGCGCCGGGCTGCCCGTCCCCGTGACGCCGGGGCCGGACGTGGTGGATACCGTGCTCTTCGAGGACCCGGTGAACCCGGCGGCGCGCTTCTGGCTGCCCCGCTACGCGCTGGCGACCGAGGAGACCTCGGGGGGGCCGCACTACCAGGCGCGGCTGGCGGCGCAGGGCGGCGGGTGGCGGCTCGACCTCACGCTGCGGCGGTACGCGGCCCCCGAGCTGGGCGCCCTCCCGGCGGACGCCCGGGTACTTGACCACACCGTCCTGGCGGGGCTGCGCTGGGAGCGGGGCGGTGTGCTGCGCGAGCGGCCCTTCACCGAGCGGGGCGAGAACCCCGACGGCACGCTGGGCCTCGCCCTCACCGTGGGCACCCTGCCCGAGCGCGACGAGCTGTACACGGCGCTGACGACGCCCGAGGGCAAGGCCACCTTGATCGTCACGCGCGGGGTGCGGGTGGCCGTGCGGGTGCCCGACGAACCCGCGCCCGTGGTCCGCCCGCGCAAGTGGAAGGGGGGCGCCTTCGACGAGGACCCGGGCCCGCGCTTCCCCTCGCGCCGGTGGAGGGGGGGACTCTTCGCCGAGGAACCGGGCCCCCGCCTCCCCCCGCGCAGGTGGAGGGGAGGGGCCCTCGACGAGGACTCGGCCACGCGCGACCACCTCCCGGTCCCGGTGGTCGCGCGGCTCGCGGGGCGTGGGGTCGGCCCCGGCCTGGCCCGAGCACGGGCGGTCACCGGATTGACCCCGCTCCAGCCTCTCCATGTGCGGCCCAGGCCCGACCTCTCCGACCTTCTCGTGCGGCCCGACCGCATCCCACCCCTGATCGTGAACTCCGTGCTGGCGACGCCGCAGCTCACGGTGGGCGAGCCCGAGGTCTTCGACCAGGGGGGCGAACCCTGGGCCCGCTACCCCCTGCGGGTGACGAACGCCGCCGAGTACGGGGACGACCTCTTCGCGCCCGCACCCGACCTGCCGCCCTGCGGGGCGAACGCCAACTCGGCGCGGACCTGGGTGGACATCTTCGACGCGGGCAACACGCGGCTCTACGGCTTCTGCGCGCTGGGGCGGGCGCGGGACCTGGAGGGGCTGTGGGTGGCCGTGCGCGCGGGGGGGCGGCCCGCCGGGGTCAGCGTCGAACTCGTGGACCGCCGCGCCGGTCTCTCGGCCCGCTCGGCCACGGTGGCGCTGCCGCCCCTCGACCTCTTCGAGGTGGTGGAGCGCGCGCTCACGGGCGAGGAGGCGCTGCTCTTCCACCCCGGCCTGCACGCCTACGTCTTTCCCGGGCTGGGCACGCCGACCGGGGGCGGGGGCAGCCTGATTCCCCGGACCGTCCCCTTCGGCGGCGCCTCCCACCGCTACTACCAGGACGAGGTGCGCCACGAGGTGTTCTACGCCCTGCCCGACAGCTTCAAGCTCGCGCGGGAGGCCGACCCGCCCCGGCGGCCCCGGCTCACCCTCGAATGCCTCGCCCCGGACCGCTACCGCCTGACCTTCGCGGCGCGGCCTACGTTCGATCTCGACCGGCTGGAAGGCGCCCGTGTGGGGCTCGCGCGACACCTCCCGGCGGGACATCCGGGGCCGGTGCGGCTGGAGCCCTTCCACACCTCCCAGGTGAGCTTCGTGCCTGTCGACGCGGGGCTGTACACGAAAGGCGGCGTCCAGACCACCAACCTCGGCGAACTGCGGGGAACGGTGGAGCTGGAGGGCGCGGCGTTCGCGCGGGTCTGGGACGAGCTGACGGGCGCCCTCCCGGTCAGCCTGGGCGGCAAGCTGCGCGCGGAGGTCGGCGGCCTCCCCGCCGAGGAGGTGCCCGTCGCCTTGCGCCTGGACGACACCGTGGGCGAGTGCGTCGTGGTGACGGCGGAACCCGACCCCGATTCGGGCGGCTACCGGGTGCGGCTGATCAACGCCCTTGAAAGCCCGCTGCGCCTGGGGCAGCCCACCCCCTTCGTCGCGTCGCTGAAGGCCCCGGAGGAGGGCCTGCGCCCGGCACGCTGGGAGAAGTTCGTCGCCCTCGCGGACCTCCTCGCGCCCGGGGACGAGGCGCGGGGGCTGCTCAAGCCCGTCGCCGACGTGCCGCTGGCGGACTACGTGCCCGTGGTCGACACCGACCGGGTGCGCGCGGTGCCCGACCTGGAGCGGATCACCCAGGGCATGCTCGTCGGCGTCGTGCGGACCTTCGGGCGCACGGTCACCGCCGAGGTCCCGGCCGACGTGTTCGCCGCGCCGCCCGACCCCGCGCACCCCGGGCGGCGGCTCCTCGCCGTCCACGTCCACTTCGAGGGCGGGGACACGGCGGAGCTGCTGCGCCCCGCCGACCCCGGCGTGCTCCTCGTGCGGGGCGAGGCGACCGTGATGTACCCCCTGCTCGACCTGCTGCTGGGCCGCCCCCCGGGCGAGTACCGCTACCGGGTGCTCCCCGTCTACACCGACGGCCCCGGCCAGCCCGGCGAGTGGAAGGCGGCCTCCACCGACCTCCTGAGCGTCGGGCTCGGCTGAGGACGGATGACGATGCGGCCCGACTTCCAGTTCGAGACCCAGGGGGAGGGGTGCCTCGTGTACCCCACCCACGGCGGCGCGGGGCCGCACTGGGTCACCCCGCGCGGCGTGGCCTTCGCCCCCGGCGAGGGCGGTCTGCCCGACTTCCGGCTGGCCCTGCTGCGCGCCCCCGGCCCGTTCGCCCGCACCTCGGCCCGGCTCGACCTGCGGCTGGAGGCGACGTACGACCTCGCGGGCGCGGGGGAGCGACTGGGCGTCCCGGTGTCCCTCCTCGCGCCGCTCCTGCCGTCGTCCGGGTACCTGCGGCTCTCCCTGCCTCTTTCCGGGGCGGGGTTGAGCGAGACGCTGAGTGTGCCCCTCGCCTGGAACGGCCTGGGGCGGGCGCGGGTGACGTGGCGACTGAGCGCGGAGGCGGGCGCGGTGCTGCGCGGGGCGCTCACGGGGGGCACCCTGGCCCTCGCAGCGAACGTCGTGCTGGCGCTGCGGGGGGTGGCGGCGCGGGGTCCCGGACAGGTCACCTTCGATCCCCAGGCCCTCGTGCGGGCCCTCTCCGGCGTGCGCGACGAGCGGGGCCGCACCACCTACGAGGCCCTGCAAGCCTTCATCCGCGAACCCTGGGACGGTCGGCCGTGGCGCTGGCGTTCCCAGGGAGCAGGCGACCCTGCGCCCTGGGCCGCCCTCCTCGACCGCTGCCTCGCGCGCTTCGCCCGGCTGGCCCTGCCGGAAGGCGGCGACCTCTCCCCCGCCCTGACCTTCGACGAGCCCCCACCCGGCGAGATGACCTGGCGTCTCGACGACGTGACGGAGACGTGGCGGCCCGTGGCGCTGGAGTGGCGGCCCCTCGACGTGCTGCGGGCCGGGGGACTGGACCCGGATCGGCTCGTCACCCTGACGACGGCGCCGCCCGTGCCGCTGGGCTTCGTGGGACTGGAGGCGGTCGGCAACCTGCCGGGGGGGCGGGTGAATGTGCCGCAGGTCGGCGTCCACATCATGGTGCCGCCCCGGCCCCCCGCGAGGCCGCAACCCGTCCAGACGACGCTGGTGCTGGAGCCGCCCCGCGACACGGCAGGAACGACCCTGCGCCTCGCACCCGGTGAGCCCCTGACCTACACGGCCCGCCCCTACCTCCTGCTGTCGAGCCTCGCCGGGTCCAGGCCAACGACCCGCGTGCTGACGGGCCCGCCCCTCACCGGGACGGGCGAGACCCTCGAACTCGGCGTGGCGGAGTTGCCCGCGCAGTTCTACCCCCTCGCCGCCGAGCCCGCACTCCTCGAACGGGCGGTGTTGACGGGCACCGTGGTCTGGACGGAGGGCGATGGGGAACACCACGTCCCCGTCCGGCTGGAGCGTGCCCGACCGGAGGTGTGCGTGGCCGTGCCGGTAGCGGCGGAGCCCTCTTTGAGGTTGAGGGCCGAGTCGCCGACGGGTGGCGCCCCCCTCGACCTCCCCGCACTCGACGTGGGCGAGCGGCTCGTCACCCTCTGGCACCTGCCGGGGTTCGGGGCGCAGACGGTGCGTTTCGTCTGGGTGCCGACGGGCGATGCGCCGGGCCTGGACGTGGAAGTCGAGCCCGAGGCGGGAGGCCCGCCCACCCACCTGCATCTGCGCCGCGACCGACCCGAGGCCGAGTGGTCCTACGTCGTGGACGACCCCTTCCGCCCCCGTTACCGCTCCCGGGTGCTCCCGGACGGCGCGTGGTCGCCGTTCCTCTCGCCCCTGGACACGCGCGAGGTGACGCTCGCCCTTCCCTATCCCGACCCCACCGAGGAGGTCTCCGCATGATCCGAGCCGACCCGACCGAAGCCACCGTCTCCCCCGATCCGAACGACCCGCAGCGCTTCTTCTACGTGCCCGGCGAGCCCGTGCCCGAACTCGGCCCGAACGGCGCCCCGGCCCTCACGCTGCTGCTCGCGGACACGGCCTCCCGCCTGCAACTCGGCGCGCGGTGGACGGTGGACGGGGCGACGCTCGACCGGCTGCGCCGCCGGGTGGCCGCCGAGCACCCGGAAGTGGACCCAGCGAGCATCGACCTTCAGCCCGCCCCCGCCCGCGTCCGCGACGTGACGCTCCTGATTCGGGACGCGGGGGGCACCCGGCGCGACCTCGCCCACGCGACCTCCTCCGGCTTCACCCCGCACACGGCCCTCTTCGCCGTGCCGCTCGCCGCCGAGGAGGAGCGGGTCGCCGCCCTGCGCGCCGTCCACGGCACCGAAGGGGAGCTGGGCGTGCGCTACACGGCGGACGTGCTGGGCGAGGACGGCCGCTGGCAGACCGTCACGCGTGAGGCGGACGTGGGGCGCTGGTTCCGGGGTCAGTCTGCCGAGGGGCATCTGCTCTTCGCCCCCGGAGTGAGTCCGACGAAACCCGTCTCCCCCGCCCCGGACCTGCCTACCGCCGTGACTTTCCAAGTCCAGGCGCGGGCCCGCGACATGCCGGTCGCCTTCGTGACGGTCACCTGGGGCGCGGAGACGACCACCCTGCGCCCGCCCGACTTCGTGCCCGCGTCCCTCGGCACCTCGAAGGGTCCGGTGGAGGTCACCACCCGCTACACGGTGGGCGGCAGGCCGTACACCACCCACCTCACGCCGGACGGCGACACCTGCGACCTGGGCCCCGCCGACCTCGGCCTGTGCGAGGTGGTGCTCGACGCAGAGGGCTTCCCCTCCCAGGGCGTGCGCGAGGTACGGGCCCAGGTGACCTACCGACCCGACGAGGACGGCACGGATGACGAACGCACCGTGTACCTGCGCGGCGGGACGTGGACCGAGCGTTGGTGGCTCGTGACCCGCGCGCCGGACCTCGCCGGAACGCTGGAGGTGAAACTCAAGATCACGCGCACAGACGGCACGGCCCTCGACCTCCCCCGCTTCAGCCGGGGAGACCCCCACCTCGCCCTCTCGCTTCCCGACGACGGGAAAGACCCGGAGGACAACCATGATTCGGATTGACCAGCAGATCATGCTCAAGGAAGTGCCCGACGTGACGATCTGGCGCGACGACGCCCTCGAACACGTCTACTACGTGCTGCCGACCACGCCGCGCTTCCGGCTCCAGGGCGGCAAGCCCGTCTTCAAGTTCATCAAGTACCGGATGCCCAAGGACCGGCCCGACGGCAAGAAGGGCGGCGGCTTCGTCTTCTTCGACACCGAGATCGCGGTGCCCGACGACCAGCTTGCCAAGCTCACCGAACTCCTCCAGGCCGATCTCGACAAGAAGCACAAGGAGGAACACCGCCCCGGCCAGGCCCCCAAGGTCCAGTTCGGCACGCTGACCTACACGCGCGGCACCGTGCGGCTGCTGCTGGAGGAGAACGGCGTCCTCGTCGAGAAGGTGCGCGGGGCGGGCAAGCCTTCCCTGTACGGCAACAACGTGGCCGCCTTCATGGTCGAACTCTCGCCCGAGGGCGCCACCGTGATCGAGGCGGCGATGCAGGGGCAGGGCGCCTCCGCCGTGCAGGTGGTGTACGACCTCCACTTCTGGGTGAAGCTGCCGCCTATCCTCGCCGTGGTGGACTTCGACTCGTCCAAGTTCTACGACTACGTGAAGTCGGTGGACTTAGAGGTCAGCATGTGGACGGAAGACCACTACCGCGAGGAACTGCGCGAGGTCCTCAAGGAGAGCCAGTCGGGCACCGCCCGCGTGGAGGCCAACTTCGCCCTCAACGACCCGGAGGCCGACCGCAAGCTCAAGGACAAGCTGCGCGAGTGGGCCCAGCGGATGCTCGAAGACACCCTGACGCGGGTGGCCCAGCAGGCGGCGGCCCCGGCGGGACCCGGCGGCCCCATCGACTCGCAGAAGCTCTTCGACAAGACCCTCGAAGACCTCGGCGGCGACGACCTCGACAACTTCGATCAGACGATCAAGCAGCGCAAGTTCCAGAACTTCCACTACGAGTTCCGCGAGGATTCCGCGACCGAGTGGAACCTCGCCCCGCAGGGCACGCTGCCCACGCTCACCACCCTCAAGGACGACCGGGGCCAGCCCATCAAGTGGGCCGACTACTCGCTGCTGATCGACGCCGACGACCCCTTCTTCAAGCAGCTCAACATCAACGCGCAGGTCAACGCCGACTTCACGGGCCTGCCGCTGCACAGCGTCGAGCTGCACGTCGAGTACCCCAAGGCGAACGGCGGCAAGGAAATCTACGACTACCGCTTCACCACGCCGAACGAGACCGCCAAGTTCAACCCCTTCCTGGAGGGCAACTCCCAGAAGTTCACCTACGACTACGAGGTGAACTACAAGGGCCAGAGCCGGACCTTTCGCTCCAAGCCCGTGACCACCGAGGACCAGTACCTCACCATCAACCTCGACGACACCGGCATCTTCAACCTCGACACGGTGAGCGGCGACCTCGACTACGAGCAGGTGAAGTTCGCCCAGGTGGACCTCCGTTACCCCGCCGGGGCCGCCACGCCGCTGGTGCAGGAGAAGTTCACCCTCGACAAGACGACCCGCACCCACCGCACCCAGAAGGTGATCTTCGAGACGGTGGACAAGCCCTACGAGTACCGCGTGAAGTACGTGCTGGAGGGCGGCAAGGAGATCGAGACGGGCCCGGTGACGGACGCGGCGCGGCCCTTTGTGCTCAACGACCCCTTCGTGGAGACGCGCTCGGTGACGGTGCGGGCGACGGGCAACCTCAAGGAGAAGGTGCAGACCATCTTCGTGGACCTCGTGTACGAGGACACGGCGAACAGGTACCGCCAGGCCAAGTCCATCGCGCTCGACACGAACACGCCCGCCGAGGAGTGGCTCATCCCGATTCTCGCCGGGTCCACGGGCACCCTGAAGTACACGGGCACCATCCGCTACTTCGACGGCACCGAGGAGCCCATCCCCGAGACGATGGACACCCGCCCGACGATCCTGGTGGGCCCCAGCGTGCGTGACCGCCTCGCCGTGACCGTGATGCCCGACTTCATGTTCGACAGCGCCGACGTGCGGCTGGTGAAGGTGGCCCTGAGCTACGACGACGGGAACGGTGTCAAGGAGCGCAAGGATTTCACCTTCCGCCCCGGCGACCACGACCCGATGGAGTGGACGGTGGACCTCAAGGACCAGACGAAGACCGAGTACGACTGGGAGGCGATGTTCTTCCTCAAGCCCAGCGGCCAGAAAAAGGCGAGCGGGCGGACGAGCGAGCTGACGTTGATTCCGGAGTTGCCTGCTTGAGGGGGAGGGGGGCGTTGGGGTCGCGGGTGGGCCCCCTCACCCCGGCCCTCTACCACGAGGGGAGAGGGAGGAAAGGGGCTTAGGCGAGTGCTTTCTGCTCCTTCGCAACCTGACCGCAGGGTCAACGGCTGGAGCACAGCTTAGGCGACAGCGCCCCTTTTGAGCACCCGACCCCTACCCAATCCCCACCAGCAGCCCAGTGTTGTTCTCCCTCTCCCCTCGCGGGAGAGGGCCGGGGTGAGGGGGCGTGTGACCACCCCTAACGCTCTCCCCACCCCCAACCTCGTCCCCCTCCCCCGGAGGTCCCCATGCTCTACCTCAAACCCCCCTACTACCTCATTAATGGCGTCACCGTCTTCCGCGACCACGAGGACCCCCGCCAGTTCTACTTCCTGCCCGCCGCGCCGCGCCTGACGATGTTGACGGAAGAGGGCGGCCAGCGCATCCCGCAGTTCCAGCTCATCAAGTTCCGGGGGCGGGCCGGGAACGGCGGCTTCCTGAACTTCGACGTGAACCTCGGCGTGCCGGGGGAGACGCTGGAGGAGGTGCGGCGCGAGTTGCGGAGCCAGGAGCACCTGACCGAAGACCCGCGCCTCTCGCCCGTCCTGCTCGAAGACGGCAGCGTGAAGATGATGCTGTTCGGCAAGCAGTCGCCCGCGCCGACGCCGCCGAATCCCACTCCCGGCCCGACCCCGAATCCGGCCACGCCGACCGGCCCCCAGTTCGTCCTCAAGATCGACCACCATGCCAAGCCCTCGCTGTACGGGGACAACCAGGCGGCCTTCTCGGTGCAGCTCGACCAGGAGGGCGTGACGGTCCTCGAACAGGCGATGAAGGGCGAGATGTCGCCCATCGGGGTCGTGTACTGGCTCGACTACCTCGCGCTGCGGCCCGCCTACAACGTGCGGCTCTCGGTGGACTGGGAGCGGACCCAGCACCACTTCGAGGAACACTTCGGGGTGGACGCCCTCTTCTTCCAGGCCGACATCGACAAGGTGGTGGACGAGCTGATCGACAAGCGGGTGATCGTGCTGGAGGCCGACACCTTCATCCCCGAGGGCGACGAGGACGGCGTGTCGGGCCGCCGCGACCAGGCGCTCGACCAGGTGCGGGACATGATCACCGACGCCTTCTTCACGCCGTCCCTCAACCCCTACGAGGAGAAGCGCGACGGCTGGGACCGGGCGTCGGACTTCCTCGACCGCCTCTCGCAGGGACCGGCGGGTGGGGCCGATGCGCTGTTCAGCTACAGCCGCCTCGACTACACGCGCATCGACCGCAAGTCCCTGAACATCTCCATCAGCGAGCGCACCACCGTCAAGCGTTCGATCTATCCGCAGGGGCACCTCAGCGGCATCTTCCGCACCCTCACCCGCGAGGGGCTGGACCCGGAGAAGTTCATCCTCGGGGTGGACCTCGACGACCCGTGGTTCGAGCGGCGGCGCGTGAAGATCGTGGGGAGGACGGACTTCGCGGCGGACGGGATCAACTCGGTCAACGTGCGGCTGCGCTACGGCGGCCAGCTCAAGAACGTGCTGCTGGACGCCAGCAAGCCGACCGCCGAACTCGACTGGGCGAGCGTCGTGCGTCGGGACGGCTCCATGATCCGCGAGGTGGAGGCCGAGTACACGGTCAACTTCAAGTCCACGGACGGCGGCGAACGCCCGGCCCAGTTGACCTCCAAGCTCTTCACCTTCGAGGGTGACAACCTGGAGATCGACCCCCGCGCGGACGGCCTCTACACCCTGGGCAGCGTGCCCATCGTCGCGCTGAACTTCCCGTGGGAGCGCTACCCGGTGGTCGAGGTCCACTTGCGCTACACGGACGCGCCGAACGGCATCCGCCAGTCCGACACCTTCCTGCTGCGCGAGGACAAGACGGAGGACCGCTGGCAGCGCTTCATCCGCGACCCGGAGAGGGCGGGTTTCCTCTCCCAGATCATCTGCCGGGCGGCGGACGGGCGCGACGAGATCGGCGAGTGGACCTCCTCCACCGACGACCAGATCATCATCCGCGATCCCAACCCGCGCAAACACGTCCTCGCCGTCGTGCCCAACTTCCGCTGGTCGGAGGTGGACCGCGCCTTCGTGGACCTGCTGTACGAGGACCGGGCGAACGGCGTGCAGCAGGCCGAAGCCTTCGAGTTCTCCGAGTCGCAGGCGGCCACCCGCTCCTTCGTGGTGGACCTGGAAAACCCCGAGCTGCGCGAGGTGAGCTACACGGTCACGGTCCTGTTCAAGGACGGACGGACGCTGGAGATTCCGCGCTCGGTGACGCGCGCCCCCCGCGTGATCGTCTCGTCGCAGATGCGCGGCCACCGCGTGATCCAGGTGAGCCCGCCCGCCTCCGCCGCCTTTGGGCAAAAGCGCCTGAAGTCCGTTCTCGTCTCCCTGCGCTACAGCGACGCCGACCACCGCCTGAGCTACCGCGACGAGTTCACCTTCACGCCGAACACGCTCGAGCCCCAGTTCTTCGAGTTCGACTACGTGGACCCGCAGCGGCAACGCTACGCCTTCGACCTCAAGTACACCTTCGTCAACAACCTCAACCGCACCGTGCCCGACCAGATGAGTGGAGACGGGCTGTTGCAGGTGCCGGTGCCCGCCTGAGCGACGTTTTTTAACTCCTCCCCCTTGAGGGGGGAGGCCGGGAGGGGGTGACCGCAAACGACCTGCGGCGCGGCCCGTGTGGGAGGCAAGGCGTCTCGCCAGCGTTGACGCTCGCTCCGTCGCCCCCCCTCCCCGGCCCTCCCCCACGAGGGGGGAGGGAGAAAAATCACACCCTCTCCCCTCCCCAGAGGTTTCCTATGCTCCTGCTCAACAGTCCGCGTTCCATCGTCGTTGACGGCTTGACTGTCTTTCCTGACCACGCCGACGAGAACCAATTCTGGGTGCTGCCCGGCCCGGTGCAACTCGGTCGCAGGCGGGCCGACGGGCGGGCCTCGTTCACCTTCATCAAGTTCAAGCCTGCCGCCGTGCAGGCGGGCGTGAAGGGCGGCGGCTTCCTGATGTTCGAGGTGGGGATGCCGCTCGACGACCGGGCTCAGCGGCGCATCCTCTCGCGGCTGCGGTCGCTCGCGCCGGACCCCCGCCTCAGCCTCGTGCAGTTCGACAAGGGGACGGTGCGCTGCATCTCGCTCGACCTGGAGGGCCCTGGGGGGACGACGGCGCCGAACACCCCGGCGGGCACCTTCCGCGCGACCGAGCAGATTCTGGGGGCGACCACACCGTCCCTCCAGGGCGACAACACCGCCGCCTTCAGCCTGACGCTGAGCCAGGAGGGGGCGATCATCCTCGAACAGGCGTTCCACAAGGGGACGACCCCGGTGGGCGTGCTGTACGACCTCACCTTCACGGGGATGCGCCCGGCGCTCGACGTGGAGATCACCGCCGACCTGGAGCGGGTCTACCGCCAGTTCAGCGCGGACCTCAGCGCGCAGGTGTATTGGTTCAAGGCGAGCATCGAGGCGGGCTTCGAGAAGCTGGTACAGGATCAGGCCATCGTGATCAAGGTGATCAACGCCACGACCGACAGCGACCGCGAGCAGAAGGAGAAGTGGGCGCTCGACTTCTTCAAGGATCACCTGTTGACCCAGTGGTTCACGCCGACGCTGACGCCGGGCACGCTGGCGGGGAGCACGCCGGGGCCGAATCCGCCGGGGGGCACGACCCAGCCTGGAACGGGCGGGACGACCCCGCCTACGGGGGGAGGCACGACGAATCCGCCGACCACCAATCCACCGACGACCAACCCTCCCACCACGAACCCCCCCGGCTCAGGCACGACGACCCCGACCCCGCCGACGGGCCCGGCCAACCCGCCCTCCACCGGGACGACCAGCCCGGCGAGCGCCACCGCAACCGCCGTGCGCCAGACCGCCACCCTCACCATGACGGGCTCGGACCCCTCCCCCGCGCCCGACGGGTTCCGCATCGAACACACGCCGTCGACGAGCGGCAACCTGGAGACGCTGCGGCTCGTCGGCGGAGACCCGAATTTTGCGCCGACGCTGAAGGTGGACGGCACGGAGGTGTCCGTCGCCGCCGACCGGACGGCGGGCGTGGAGGTCGCGGCGGGGGCGAGCCGTGAGCTGGAGGTCACGCACGCGCCCGTCAGCGCCATCGAGTGGCTGCGCTTCAAGTACGACGAGCCCGTGGAGCCCGGCTGGAGCGCCGCCGACCCGCCGACGGGAGCGTTTGCCCGCTACGTCGAGGGCACGCCGTCCGACCCCCAGGACCCCTGCTTCACAGGGTCGAAGGCCGACTTCCTCGCCTTCCTGGGCCGCCTCGCCGAGCCGAAGACGGTGCGGCTGGAGGGGCAGGCGAGTTACGAGGTGCGCTCGCGCACGGCCTCGCAGGAGACGGCGTACACGGCGCTCAACCAGCGGCTCTCGCAGCGGCGGCTCGACGTGGGGCTCGCGCTCGCCCGCAAGCGGGGGGTGCAGATCGACCCGAGTTCGCGCGCCTCGGGCCACTCCAACTCGGAGGCGCTGTTCAAGGACGGCGACCCCGGCAACGACCCGGGCACCAACCGCGACGAGTGCAACGACTTCCGTACGGTGATGGCGAGCGGCACGACCCAGCGCCGCACGGTCTTGCGCGCCACCCTCGCCCGCGCGGCGGACGCGGTGGACCCCGGCCCGGGACCGCAGCCGAATCCCAACCCCAATCCGAATCCGAACCCCAATCCTCAGCCCAACCCGAACCCGACGCCCGACCCCCAGCCGAACCCGAATCCCTCGCCGGACGGGGGCACGGGCAACTTCGCGGTCGCGCTCAAGCTCAAGTTCATCTCGCAGACGGAGCGGCGGACGATCAAGTTCAAGTACACCCGCTCGGACGCGGTGCAGCGGACGTACGCGCCGCAGGGTTTCATCGGGCTCATGCTCGACGGGCTCGCGGACAAGCACACCTACTTCCTGGAGGTGGACCTCGACGACCCCTTCTTCCGCGTGTTCACGGTGACGGTGGAGGCGCCGCTCGACTTCGAGCGGATCGGGCTGAAGTCCGCCCAGGTCGCGCTCGACTACGGCGACCCCGCCGACCCCACGAACCACCGCCACGCCGACCTCGTGTTCGACCGCGAGCACGGGGGCGCGCAGACGTTCCAGGTCTTCATGAACCGCACGCGCGACACGGCCTACCGCTACTCGGTGCAGTACCACTTCGACCCGCAGAGCGCGTGGGCCGGGCAGCGTTTCAGCTACGACCTGCCCGCGCGGCGCACGGAGGACCGGACCCTCTTCCTCAACCCGTACGAGGACCTGGGCTTTCTGGAGGTGGACGTGGTGCCGGGCCGCATCGACTGGGGCGTGGTGAGGAGCGTGGACGTGGGGCTCCAGTACGCGGACCCGGGGCAGGGCTTCACCCACGAGACGCATCTGGTGTTCACCCAGGCCACGCCCGCGCAGAAATGGGCGCTGCGGCTGAGCGATCCCAACCAACGCGAGATCACCTCGCAGTTCACCTTCCACCTGGAGGACGGCACCACGCGCACGCTGCCGCCGCAGACGACGAAGGCCACCGCCGTGCCCATCGACGATCCCTTCGAGGGGGCGCTCGACCTGCTGTTCTTCCCCGCCTTCGACCCGGCGACCACCCGCGCCGCCTTCGTGGACGTGGTGTACGACGACCCGGCCAGCGGCTACCACCGCGAGGAACGCCTGCGGCTGGAGGGCGAGGACCGCAAGGAGGCCACCCTGCGCCTGGCCCTGCTCGATCCCAAGAAACGCGCCTACAGCTACCGCCTGACCCTCGTCGGAACGGACGGCAGCGTGAACCAGGGCCCCCTCCAGACGACCGAGGCGAGCATCGTGTCGGTGGGGTGAAGATCAGGGGCGGCGCCGAGGACGCTTGCAGGAGGCCGCCCCACCCATTTCGAGAGGTCGCATCGACCGAAGGAGGAACGGCGTGATCATCTACCAGATCGAGTTGCCGCAGGACCAGGACGCCGAGGCGTTCGTGACCTTCATGCGCGAGGAATATCTCCCGGCCATCCACCTGGGCCCCACCCGCATCGGTCAGGTGCTCGGACTCACGCTATATCAGGAGGACACCGAGTCGCAGACGGAGGCTCGCCGCTTCCTGCTCCAGGTCGAGTGGAGCGGTCTGGGTGGCAACCATGCCCGGCTGCGGCTGGACGACGAGACGGTGGAGGGCAGGCTCGCGACCTTCGGGGCCCACCTCGAGCGCCTCGGCTTCTACCGGGAAATCATCTCCAGGCGTGAGGAAGAAGGGGAGCCGACCGGGTAAGGGCCGCTCAACCTATGCCCGACGCGGGCGGAGGCGTCCCGGCTGGGGGCCTCCGCCCGTCAGTACGCGTCGATCTCGCCCGTCACCGTGGTCTGCACCGGGTAGCCCTCGATCTGGGCGGGCACGCGGCCCCGCGCCGAGGCGTCGCGCAGGTACACGACGATGGCGTCGTCGCCGATGGGGGAGCGGCCCAGCGCCACACCCGTCACACCGGGGAGGGCGAGCAGGGCGGCCTCGTGGCGCCGCCGCACGCCCTCGGCCGCCGAGGAGCCGGGGCCCCCCGCGTCCGGGTCGTAGGGCATGGCGGCCTCCTCGTGCAGGTCGGCGAAGGGGGACTTCTTGGAATCGGACATCGTGATCCTCTCTCCTTCCGGACTCATTCCGGGGACAAGGCTGCCGGGGGGAATGAGCAGCGCCGCTCCCACCAGGAGCACCAACGGCTTTGGAGAACGCGGCATGTCCACTCTCCACCCCGCCTGGAAGCGTTGCCCGGATTATTGGCCCGGCTTCTGCCCGACAACGTGAGCCGCCCGCACCGGGAAGGCGGGGCCGCCCCCACGAGAGAGGCGGCCCCGCCGGAACGTGAGGTCAGGTGTAGAGGTTGATGTCGAGCGCCGCGATCACCCGCGTCATGCGGTTGGCGAAGGTGACGTTACCGCCGCCCGCGAAGAGCAGGCCGACCGGGCTGCGCTGGGCGTTCCAGGTCCAGATGGACGAGCCCGAGTCGCCGCCCGCGCTGAAGAGGCCGCCCGTGCCCTGAATAGCGATCTGGTCGCGGAACTGGGCGATTCGCCCGCCACCGTAGTTGACGTTGATGGTGGCGCCCAGGCCGGTGATGCGCCCCTGGGTGAGCTGGGTGGTCCGCCCCGACTTGCCGACGAGCATCCCCAGGGCGGGGAGCACGGGCGCGCTGCCGATGCGGAAGAAGGCGGGGCTGCCGCCGCTGAGGTACACGAGTTCGCGGCGCACGCGGTCGGGCCAGGCCCAGCCCGTCGCGCAGTCCACGTAGTTGATGCCGCCCGAGAAGTTGATCGGGACGAAGCGCTCCAGAATGGCGATCTGGTCCTGGGGGCAGCGTCCGCCGTCGGCGGGGCCGGGCTGGCAGATGCAGTCGCCGAACACGGCGCCGTTGCTGTTGGCGAGCACGTGGTTGTTGCTCAGGACCATCAGCCGGGCGTTGCGCGGGGCGCTGCGGCCCACCGCGAGGCAGCCGATGGTGCCCGCCGTGACCCGGAAGTGTGCGACCGACACGCCCCCCGGCGTGGGCCGCAGGCGGAAGCGGTGGGGCTGGGCGTCGATGATCCCGGTGACGACCACCTGCACGGGCACCCGGTCGCTCGATACGGCGCGAATCCCCATCGAGTCCACCAGCGCCGCCTTGATCCCGTCCACCGAGGTCGGCTCGGCCACGTAGACCGTGAGGGCGGGCAGGCCGGGTTCGGCGGAGGACACGTCGGCAGAGTCGCCCCCCGCGCCAATCGCCACCCCCTGAATGTTGCCCGCCGCGCTGAAGGCCTCGACCGACCGCGTTCCCGCCGTCTGGGTCAGGGTCTGCAACATCCCGTCCTCGACGGCGCGCTTGATGTCCAGCAGCTCCATGCCGACCGAGGCGAGCGCGTCCGGCGAGTCGCTCAGCGCGGCGGCCTCGGCGTTGCGGTCGAGGGCGTCGGGGGCCGCGAACTGGTCCACCGCCTCCTCGTTGCCGCTGGCGTTGCCGCCGGGCGAGGTGTCGCCGCCCTGCCCTGCGCCCGTGGGTGGGTCCTGAAAGTCCCTGCCGTCGTTGTCGTTCATGTGCCTTCTCCCTGGCCTTGCCGAGAGTGAGCCCGTTTCCGCCGCGTCCGTCCGCACGTGATGACTCCCTGCCTTCCAGCAGGGCCCTCCCCCCTTTCCCGGACCCCGGGCCACCGTGGGCGGCTCAGGGGTGATGGGTGGATGGTGCGCCTCCCCCCGTGTCCCCCCCGTGACCGGCCCGTGACCGTGGGCGCGCGCGGCAAAAGGACACTGAGCCTTGGCTTAGGACTTCTCTCATTCGTCCCTGGGCCCCCCGGGATAGACCGTGGGCACTACCGGGAACACGGCTCACGGGGCGTGCCGGGAAGGAGAGGGTATGAACGACGATCAGGCGACCCGCAACGAGCACGGCACGGCCGCAGAGGACATCGGCGGCACCACCGACCCCCACATGGGCCAGGGTGAGGGCGGGCAGACGCTGACCACCCGCCAGGGGCACCCGGTCCGCAACAATCAGCAGCAGCGCACGGTGGGCAGCCGCGGCCCCGCCACGCTGGAGAACTACCACTTTCTGGAGAAGATCAGCCACTTCGACCGCGAGCGCATCCCCGAGCGGGTCGTCCACGCCCGCGGCGCCGGGGCGCACGGCGTCTTCGAGGCGTACGGCACGGTCGGCGACGAGCCGGTGAGCAAGTTCACGCGGGCCAAACTCTTCCAGGAGAAGGGCAAGCAGACGCCCGTGTTCGTCCGCTTCTCCACGGTGATCCACTCCAGCCACTCGCCGGAGACGATGCGTGACCCACGCGGCTTCGCGGTCAAGTTCTACACGGAAGATGGCAACTGGGACCTCGTGGGCAACAACCTCAAGGTCTTTTTCATCCGCGACGCGATCAAGTTCCCGGACGTGATCCACTCGCTCAAGCCCGACCCGGTGACGAACCGGCAGGACGGCGGGCGCATCTTCGACTTCATGAGCAACACGCCCGAGGCGATGCACATGCTGACGCTGCTCTTCTCGCCGCACGGCATCCCGGCGAACTACCGCCAGATGCAGGGCTCGGGCGTGAACACCTACAAGTGGGTGAACGACCGGGGCGAGGCCGTCCTCGTCAAGTATCACTGGGAGCCGGTGCAGGGCATCAAGAACCTCACCCAGCCCGAGGCCGAGCAGATTCAGGGCAAGAACATCAACCACGCCACCCAGGACCTGTACGAGGCCATCGAGCGCGGCGACTTCCCGCAGTGGGAGCTCCTCGTCCAGATCATGTCGGACGACGACCACCCGGAGCTCGACTTCGATCCGCTCGACGATACCAAGACCTGGCCGCGCGACCAGTTCCCGTGGCTGCCGGTCGGGAGGATGACCCTGAACCGCAACCCCAAGAACTACTTCGCGGAGGTCGAGCAGGCCGCCTTCGGCACGGGCGTGCTGGTGGACGGGCTGGACTTCAGTGACGACAAGATGCTGGTGGGCCGCACCTTCTCGTACTCGGACACGCAGCGCTACCGGGTGGGCACCAACTACCTCCAGCTCCCGATCAACGCGCCGAAAAAGCACGTGGCGACCAACCAGCGCGACGGGCAGATGGCCTACCGGGTGGACACCGTGCCGGGACAGAACCCGCACGTCAACTACGAGCCCAACTCCACGAACGGGCTGACGGAGGCGCCGCGCGACGTGGCCGAGTACACCCCCTGGGTCGAGGGCCACCTCGTGCGCGAGAGCATCGACCGCACGAACAACTTCGCGCAGGCGGGTGAGCAGTACCGCGCCTTCGAGGACTGGGAACGCGACGACCTGATCAATAACCTCGTGGAGAACATCTCGGCGGCCACGCCCGAGGTGCAGGCCCGCATGGTCGAACTCTTCACCCAATGCGACGAGGACTACGGGCGCCGGGTGGCCGAGGGGCTGGAGCAGGTGCGCCAGAGCCGCCAGGACCGTGAGCACGAGGCTGTCGTTCAGGCGCAGGAACGGGCCAAGGAGGCGCAGCCTTTCTGAAGTTCGGTTTGACGGTGTGAACGAAGCGTCCGGCCCTGGGAGTGGGGCCGGATGCTTTTTGGAGAGAGTTATGGAGTTGATTTTTGGGGGTGGCCTGGGTCGGTCATCCCCCTCCCAGCCTCCCCCACGAGGGGGGAGGAGCAACAACGCTGGAGCCTGAGCTTTTTTCTCCCTCCCTCCTTGTGGGGGAGGGGGGGGCACGACGCCAAGCCGCAACCTCCCCCAGCCCCCCTCACTTCTTCCGCGTCGCGCTCCACACGGCCGCTGCCACCCCGGCTCCGAGCAGGGCCAGCCCGATGTTCCGCGACTGCATCGAGCCTTCCGTGTACGCGCTCGTCTGGCGGACCATGCCGGGGTAGTCGCCGCGCTCGGCGAGCTGGCCGGAGGGCCGGTACATGATGTCGGCCTCGGGCGGGAGGGGCGGGCGGTCGCTCTGGGTGCCGGGGATGACGGCGGCCTCCATCGCCTTGTCGGTGGCGCGGGGGGCGATCTCACCGAGGGCGGCGATGCCCCGGCCCCCCCCGCCGACGAAGAGGTC